>JBIKKU010000159.1:0-7003 GCA_044360245.1 Flavobacteriales bacterium
AATAAGCTGAATGAGGTGGAAATAAAGCGTAATCATCCGCATATCTGCAACCAATTCTTCGTGCAAGCGAAGTTTTTTAAGGTTGGGATAAAGCAACAGATATAAACTAACGAGGTTGGCAGTCATTAGCGGAATAAAAGGAACCAACAAAATACGGATACCTTCTTCGTCGGTTTCCATGATCAACAACTGCAGACAAAGATGTCCCAGAAGGATGACAAAAACCATCGAACCAAAAATTCCTATGTAGCGAAAAACTTGCATCTGATACTAAGACGCAGAACTCATTCAAAAAGTACACCATAATCCGAACGAATGAGGAAACGGTAGGGAAACAGGGCATGATCGGCAGCATAATCAACCCCTATACGCGGACCAACCAGCACTGCTTCATCAGGAATTTTTATATCCCTGTCCTCTATGTAAATCGTTTGACCTGTTAAAGCGATGCGATCGTGTAAAACAGAAATTCCCATGGCCTGACTGAGTGTCCCCGGACCGCTGCAAAGGGTTTTGTCGACCTTGATTTTTTTTCTTCTCATCAGCATGGTTTCTTTCCCATCCAAAGGGATGATTCCCCGGATGAGAATAGCATGCGGAACACCTTCTTTGTGCGTTACCACATTGAATAAATGATGCATTCCATAGCAGAGGTAAACGTAGGCATGTCCGCCTTGCATGTACATGGTTTCCGTGCGACGTGTTCTTCTGCCGCCATAGGCATGCGATGCTTTGTCGGTTACACCTTCGTAGGCTTCAGTTTCACAAATGATTCCCGAGCAATACTTTCCGTCGATTTGAGTAACCAGAATTTTCCCCAATAATTGCCTTGCTAAGTCTACAACATTTTCTTGCCTGTAAAAGGATTCGTTAAGAACCATGCTTTAAAAATAGAAAATGCATGGTGAATTTTTACCTGTGAAAGAAATGGAGGAGCAGAATTTGAGGTATGTTTGAAACATGAAAGCATTCCTGCAAAAAGTCCTGGCAAAACTTCGAATGTGGTTTTCCTACAAGTGGGTCCGACGCTGGAGTATTTTATTGGGGATGTTGTTGTTGCTCTTTTTATTGCGGCATCCCATCATGCGTGCCATGGCAAGAGCACTGATGCATGAGGATGAACTCAGTAAGGTGGAGTATTGTTTTGTGTTGGGAGGAAACTCGCATGAGCGCGGAATGGAAGCTAAAAAAATGTACGATCAGGGATACGCAAACCGTTTTGTTTGCACGGGTTCCAATGTTCCTTCCATTACCGAAGCCATGGGTAAACCAATGACAGAGGCCGAGGTAACAGCCTTTTATTTAACCTCCAACGGAGTGCCTGATTCTTGTGTCATTGTGGTGAATGAAGCCACCAGTACAAAAGAAGAATCCGAAGCCATTTTATCTTTTTGCCGAAAAACGCAGGCTAAAAAAATCATGTTATTGTCTTCCCGTATTCATACTTCGCGTGTACATGCAACTTTTGCCGAAACCTTTGAGGAGGCCGGTATTGAAATGATTGTGCATGGTGCACCTTCCTTAAAATTCAATGAAATGGAATGGTGGAAAAGCGAAGAAGGGTTGATTGCCGTGAATAATGAATGGATCAAAAAAGTGTACTACTGGTTCAACTAATCAGCGTAACATTTTGCGCACGAATGCAACAACGAAATAACTCATCATAAACACGCCTGCAAATCCTTCAACACAAGCTACCCAACGCAAAAGACCGTAGGGAAAATAGTCGCCATAGCCAATGGTGAAAAAGGTCACTGCACTGTAATACATGGAAATAGCAAATGAAGAAAGTTGTTCGGGTTGACTTAATCCGGTTTGGATTTCTCCCCAGCCAAACATCGGGAAAATGAGGTAAAGCATGGTGAAGAAAAAGTATACAATCAGCATACTGCGCAATACGCGAATGGGAGAGGTGGCGTACAATCCCATGTGATCGAAAAGAAAACGTTGGATATTGGTTGAAAGGATATACAACCATTTTTTATTGGGATGCTTCTTTATGGCGTTTTCACTAACATGACGTAACTCAAATCGTTTGAACTCAACATAAGCATGGTCTTCATCTTCATACTGACCACTGCTGTTGAAGTCTTCTTTAAGCATGCGGAATTGTTCGGCTTTTTCGCGGTTGGAAGTTTCTTGCTGACCGGCAATCAGTCGGTACACGTTGTTCTCTCTCCAATCCAAAAAGATCTTACCAAGGTTTCTTGCTCCATGCAAAAACAAGCCATCAATTTCCACTTTCGAAAAACCCGGTTTCATGTCCACAATATCCTTGATGATGGTATTGCTTAAATCAACCTTTCCACATTTTTCAACGCGTAAATCGAGGTAAAGGTTGAGTTGACACCCCTTAAAGGATAGGCCTTTGAATATGCCCTTGAAAAACGAAATTTTACCTCCTTCGAATTCGCATCCTTCAAAATTAAGTTCTTCGTAAAAGACGCAGAGTTCGAAGGAAACTTTGGCGTGACCAAACTTTGCACGCTTAAAAGATTTTCGTCCAACCCCGCCTTCTGCTTCTTCAAAACTAACCTCACCATGTCCGAAATCCGTACGCGTAAACTCAAGTTTTCCATCACCGAATTCCACCCTTCGAAAGTCAACACGCTTTCCGCCAAATACGGCTTTATCAAAAGAAATATCACCCTTTCCGAATTTGGCAAAATGGAAATCCACATCACCAATCCCGAAATCCGTGTTGCGAAAGTTCACCTTCCCATCTCCGAAATTCGTATTTACGTATAAGATGTCGCCATCCCCAAATACAGCATTTTCAAAGCTTACACCACCGTTTCCAAAGTCAGTAAATTGGAAATTCGCATTTTCATTTCCGAAGTTGACGTTCGAAAAATCGACATCAATATCCAGAAAAGAACTTTTGTAAAACGAAACCGATCCGCCTCCAAAATGAGAGTTTAAAAAATCGGCCGACATGCCACAGAAAATCGTATGCGAAAAATCGGTTCCGTCTGCTGCATCAAAAAAGGTATTGATGGCAGAAAATTGCTCCAGTTTTACAGCATCGTTTTTTCCCAATCCATATTTGGACCGAAACTCCGAAAGCGAAAAGTTTTTTACGTACAGGTTGTTGAGATTAATTTTTCCTGTTTCCGACAATTGCCTGTAAAGCGTGTCCGTATCGGCCAGTCCATAGCGTTCTGCATCCAATACCTTGTGGTTCCGGTTGAGGAATTCAATAAATACCGTATGAGAATAGGTAACGTCGTGCGCTACATAAGGCTCATTCAGAATTTGAATGTGATAGGAATGGTATTTTCTCGACATCGCAACACGCTTACCTTTTCAGGTAATAGGATGCAATATATAAAACCGTAAGCACTATGATGAGCAGAAGGGCATAAAAAATAATTCGGTTCTCTTCGCGGGGTGGAAGAAAACCGAACGTTTTAAATTCCCTCCACCGTTTATCGGCGGGTTCTTTTTCCATTATTTGTTGTTGGCTACAATATTCTTGAGGACTTCCATCCAAGGAGCAACTTCCTTATATCCCATTTCTATTGAAATACGTTGTTCTTTGGAATTAAGAAATACAAAACTTGGGTATGACATGCGTCCATCCAGCAATGCTATGGCAAGCTCGTGCGAACGATTCTGGGCATTGAATTTGTAGGTTTTCTGGTTGTAAATCACATCACCTTTTTGTTCAGCATCGAACTTAACACAATAAAAATTCTTGCTCATGAAATCAGCAACCTCAGGAGCAGAAAATGTTTTCTGGTCCATCACTTTACACCAGCCGCACCACGACGTATACACATCCACAAAAATGAGTTTAGGTTTTTTCTTATTGGCAGCAATTGCATCTTCCCATTTCATCCAGGTGATGGTTTGTGCATTTACACTAAGCAAGCCGGCAAACAAAAAAGCTAAAAGGGCAAAAGATTTTTTCATAACTGTTGGTTGTTTCATTTAGACGATGATCGTCGGGTAGGTTGCTTCAAAAGCCGTGCCTTTAAACGTTAACGATATCCTAATTTTTTCAGGAGAAGAAAGGACGCAATTTGTCCAGAAGCGCATTCGGAGCAGGACAAGGACGGTTGGTGTTTTTGTTGATGAACACCAGTGTTGTTTCCGCCTCATTGATTTTTTGACCCTGTTCGTTCATCAGTTCATAGGTGAAACGAATACGAGCACCCGGCAATTCGGCAATGCTCGTGCGTAAGGTGAGCAAATCATCGTAATAAGCAGGACGAATATACTTTACATGCAGTTCCAACACGGGTAACATAATTCCACTCTCTTCGAGCGAACGATAGCTCAAGCCCAAACTGCGCAGTGTTTCCACGCGACCAACCTCAAAATACTCTGCATAGTTTCCGTAATAGCAATACCCCATTTGATCGGTCTCGCCATAGCGCACTCTGATTTGCATTTCGTGTGTGTACATGGAATTGTTTTTTGCGAATATACCTTCAATGTTGCATTGTGCAGAGAAGAAAAAATACAGACAGCGCAATCCACTTTTTTAAAAAAGTAAAACCCCGCTTTTTGGGCGGGGTTTTTCTCAGCAGAAAACAAGTCCTACTAAACATCATGGCAAGAGTTTATTGGATCTCGAGATAGTATGGCATTACTGCCTTTACACCTTTCTGACTGAGCATTTTTTTCATGTCGTAAAGATACAACATCATTTCGGGGCTAAGGCCAAAATTTTTGGTAATAAATTCAATTTTTGTTTCCCCCGAAAGTTCCTCGATAAACTGTTGGAAAGGGTCCTTAACCTTCGGTAAATCAATGACTTGATACCCGTCTTCTGACAAGTTGGCGCGTTTGGCAGCTTCACGGATAGCGTCTTGAAGGCCTCCGATTTCATCTACCAGTCCCAATTTGAGGGCATCTTCTCCCGACCATACCCTTCCTTGACCCATGGAATCGACCATGGACTGGGTAAGGCTCTTGTGTTTTCGACCTTCAGCTACTTTGTAGGTAAAATCGCTGTAGATTTCGTCCACACCTTGTTGAATAACCTTGAACTCCATGTCATCCAAAGGACGACTCATAGAGCCCAAGTCAGAATGCGCATTGGTGCGAACCCTGTCGTAAGTCACACCAAGCTTCGATTTTAGCATGCGCTCTGTATTGGGAAGGATTCCGAATACACCGATTGAACCGGTAATGGTGTTAGGTTGGGCAAAGATTTTATCGGCAGCACATGAAATATAATAACCTCCGGACGCCGCTAAATCTCCCATACTTACAACAACAGGCTTCACTTTTTTGGTCAAAACTACTTCGCGCCAGATCACATCCGAAGCCAATGCACTTCCACCCGGAGAATTTACCCTTAATACCACAGCTTTAATGGTAGAGTCCAGACGAGCATTGCGAATTTCTTCCGATAAAGTGGCCCCTCCAATGGAATTGCGATCGCCTTTTCCATCAATGATATCACCAACGGCATAAATTACAGCAATAGATGGACGATTGTCCTCTTCCTTTTCTTTTTTCTCTTTGCCTAAACGTTTATCCTTATTGTAATCTCCTAAGCCAACGAGATTAAGTTCATCCGTTTCTTTGATGTCGAGTTTTTTACGCAACAAAGCAAAAGCCTCATCACGGTAGGCAATTTGGTCGACCAATTTATGTTCCAAAGCAGCTTCTGCATTGCGAAGGGTAAGTGAATCGGCCAATTGATTCAATGTTGTTACTTCAATTTTTCTGGATTTTCCGATTCCCGCAAGCATATGGTTCCAAAGCGAGAACAGGTATTTTTCGGTTTGCTGGCGATTGGCATCACTCATTTTTTCAAGCATGTAAGGCTCAACAGCAGATTTGAATTTGTTGTTTGTTCCGCGAATGATGGTGAGATCCAATTCCATTTTATCGATCAGACCTTTCATGAACATGATGTTCGCTGTTAATCCTGTATGTTGCACTAGTCCTTCGGGGTAGAGCAAAATATTATCGGCTACCGAAGCAAGGTAATAGGACTTGTGCGTGTACATTTCCGAAAAAGCCACAATGAATTTTCCGCTCTTTTTGAAATCAATCAGCTTGTTTCTGATTTCCTCAATCGAAGCCATTCCTGCATCTATAGCCGAAACATCGAGAAAAATTCCTTTGATGAATTCGTCTTTTGCAGCGCGATCGATGGAACGCAGGATCACATTCAATCCGGTTACTTTATCCGCTGAAAAACCGGAGAGATCGAAATTGAATTCAGGGTTTTGCTCCAAATCGATAATGGGAGATTCAAACTTCAAGTGAAGCACCGATTTTTCTTTGATTTCCACATTCATTTTCTCACCCATATCCCCCAAACCTGAAAGCAAGCGGGCTACGAGAAAAATGGCAAATACAAAGGCCAATATGATACCGGTAATAAGTTGTCCGACTGCCGATGCAGCCATGGTTTTAAAGAAATCTTTCATAAGGTTTATTATCTGAAGCAAAATTAGAACAGCCTTGGTCGCAACAAGGGCAAATTACACCAAAGGCAAACTTTCTGTTTAAAGGGAAAATGTATTTTTGGTCCATGAACAAAGCTTACCTCTTATTAGGTGGAAACGATGAGCATACCAGCGATCATTTTCGCCTTGCTTTGGAGGAATTGAACCGCAAAGAAGGTAAGGTCTTAAGTAAATCCGGAGTTTATCAATCGCCAAGTTGGGGTTTTGATTCTCAAGATTTTCTGAATGTTTGTGTGCTTTTCGAAACAAATGCCAATCCTATCGGGCTTTTGTCAAGATGCATGGATATCGAAATGCGCTTAGGCAGAAAACGTAAGAATACAGAGGGTTATCAAGACCGAAACATCGATATCGATATTTTATATTTCAACAATGAGGTAGTTCAAATGGCGGATTTGGTAATTCCTCATCCACGTATATATAACCGGAAATTTGCCATGGTTCCGATGCTGGAAATAGCGCCTGATTTTGTCGACCCTTATTTTCAAACCAGTCTAAAACAATTGTTGGAGAATTGTCCCGATAAGGCTGATGTCCGATTAACCGATATTATCCTCTAATGGATCCGA
>JBIKKU010000160.1:0-6988 GCA_044360245.1 Flavobacteriales bacterium
ACACCCCATGCGACTGCAGTTGATGCACTATTTGTTCGGCATTGCTGCTGCAGATGGAAAAGTAGATGCCAAAGAAAAACAAGTTTTGGAGCAAATTGCCCATTACCTCGGAGTAAACGCCAACGATTTCGGATCACTTGCGGCCATGTTCATCCGCGATACCGAAAGCGCTTATAAAATCCTCGAAATTGATGCCAATGCCAGCGATGAGGAAGTGAAAAAAGCTTACCGCAAAATGGCCTTAAAATACCATCCGGATAAAGTTGCATCGCTTGGTGAAGAACACATGAAAGCAGCGAAAGAGAAATTCCAAAAAGTGCAGGAAGCCTACGACACCATCAAAAAAGAAAGAGGCTTCGTTTAATTTTTTGTAACCAATCTCCGATTTTGATTTATGTGGAAAAACACCACATGAAAATCCATTACATCCTTACACTTCTTCTTTTTTTTACTGCACAAATTGTTCTTGCGCAGATGGCATACATGAGCACTTACGATTGGCAAGTACAAAGCACCATCGACGAATTGTATGGCATCAAACTCCCTGCAAACACACGCACACTTAAAATTTATTCGGAAGAAAAAGGCCGTAAAAGACTTACGGTGCGCAAATACAATTCCAAACAACAACTTGTTGCGGTTTTTTGGCAAAAAGACGAAGAAGCCTTGCACCCGGCATCACGATTGTATTGGCACGAAAACGGGAAACTTCAGGCTTGTCAACTTTTCAAAAAAGGAGAAAAACAAGATTCGGTGTATTATCAATATACCCCCGAAGGAAAATTAAAAAGTGCAGCACGTGTCAACCGCAAAGGAGAATTTGTTTACAAAATAGAACACGAATACAATGCACAAGGTTGTAAAACTTCAAGCCTGAATTTTCAAAAAGACGGACATACCATTAAAACCAAACGTGTGTACGAATACCTTGATTCCTGCAGACTTTACCATGCTGTGTTGTATGATCGCAAAGAAAAAATCAAAAACGAATGGTTTTACGTTTGTGATCCGCTGGGCGAAAAAATGACCAAAAACACCAAAAAAATATGCACCAATTTCAGTTTCGTTAACGACACTTTGTATTCCGAAACCATTGAAACCGGGAAAAAAGGAGAAACCTTCCGTACCATTTCCAAATACCGTAAATCCGACACTGCCCTCATTGAATGGAGTTCATTCGACAATAAGAATGTACTCAAATCACAAACCTTTTACAATGGTAAAGTTGACCAACCCTTGGAAAGAAGGTATTTTAAAAAGGGTAAACTTCATTCCAGAACAATTTTCACCTATATGAACAATCAAATTGTTTTGTACAAAGTTGAATTCAAACAAAAAGAAACGCTTGTACGCGAATACAGCTTTAACACCGAAGGAGACTTGACAGGCATTGTGGTAAAAAACAAAGGAAAAGTTAAACGCGTCTTCCGCATGGAATATCTAGCCGAATAACCCGAACTGCTTTTCCTTGGTAATGACATTTGAATCTATTATATTTAAAAATGCCATTTCCAAAAAACGCAAATCTTGCTATTGGAGAAATCCTGCAGCTCCAGGATAGCGCCATCTTTTTGAGGAAGGATGGAATCATCCAGATCCAAACCAAGGATTATGTTTCTATTAAGGAAAATGAATCGATTGGTTTGGTTCAGATTTTAAAAGCCATTTCGGGAGAAAAAAAATTCCCTGCATTGATCCTTTACGGAGAATTCAATTCCTTCTCCAAAGAGGCCATGGACATTTTCGCATCGCACGATGTCACAACCGCAGATGCTCTAGTGGCTACCGACAATTTAGCGAGTGCCATTTTGAGTAATTTATTTTTCAAAACCACGAAACAAAACCGTCCAATGCAACTTTTTCATTCGGAAGAAGAAGCTGTAGCCTGGTTAAAATCCTTGCAATAAGGATTATCAAAAACCAAATCTTGTCGATTTTTTTTCTTTCGTATTTCCTTTTTCAAGGATGCTCTCCATAAAAACAAACTGTCCCGAAATGGATGCAGAATCAGCATGCAACAATAAATAACCATGTTGCACCAAATCGGTAAAGCTGAGCGAGGAATTCTTTTTCAGGTAATAATTGCGGTACACTTCTGCAGAATCAATACCTAAATCTTCATCGTAATTGGCAGATGTCACACTAGGCACAACAAACTCCAAATAATTGTTCTTTCCTGATTTTCCCTTCCATATAAAAGCACTGTGAAAATCGCCGGTTACCACCACAACCTTATCCTGTTTGGCAAGGACATCCATCAAGCGCTTCTGATCGTACCGGTAAGCACTCCAACCGTCGGTGTACAACATAGGTTTAGGCTCGAAAAAAATATACATGTCACTGAACAGAATTTGATTACCGATCACCTTCCATTTTTCCGCAGCCATTAATTCTTTTTCCAACCATTTCATTTGATCCGGATGAATGATGTGTTTACCCGAATCCATATCGTTTACATCTACCACATCAGGTTGAATTGTTCTTCCATCCGTGCGGGTATCCAACATCACCAAACGCAACAAATCGCCGAATACAAAAGAACGGTAGTGGTGACCATCATGCTCACGAATAGGCATCCATTCGTAATACACTTTTTTCGCCGTTGCCAAACGTGTTGACCAATCGCCTTCTGTTTCCTGATGATTTTGTGCTCCTGTGGCATACGTGTTATTGGTAATTTCATGATCATCCCAAATAACAATAAACGGATGTGCTGCGTGAACTGCTTGTAAATCGGGATCGAGACGATACAAGGCATAACGTGTGCGGTAATCGGATACACTGATGATTTCTTTATTGGGAAGATGATGACGTGCCAATGCTTTGCTGGCGTATACATTTTGTTCGTGCTCGTAAATGTAATCGCCAAGGTGCACCACTGCATCGAGCGTATCCTGCGCCATCCTGCGGTAAGCATTGAAATAGCCCCATGCGTAATTGCTGCAAGATGCAAAGGCAAGGTTCACGTTTTTTGGTTTTCCGTCGGGCAATGTTTTGGTCTTACCTACAGAGGAAATTTCCCCTTCCGATTTAAAACGATAGTAATAGCGCGTATCCGACTGTAAATCTCTTACATCTATTTTTACGGTGTAATCGCGTGATGAATCGGTATTGGTTTTTCCTTGCTGAACTACATCCCTAAATGTGCTATCCTTAGCCATTTCCCAATCGATTTCATAAGTTCCGTGATATTCCGGTGTCAATCGCGTCCAGATGATTACCGCATCTTTCAAGGGATCGCCGGAAGCAACACCATGGTAAAAAGGCGCCAATGCAGGATTCATCAAGGAATCCAAACCGTAACGATCGACTTTAACTTTTGCTGACTCTGTTTTCGTATTTTTTTCTTCTGAGCTTCCTGCACATGCCATTAGAAAACACATCAGGAAAAAATAAATCGGAATACGCATAGGAAAGATTTGAAGCAATATACCACTCCCATTTTACTTCAGTGTAAACAAAAAAAAAATCCCCAACCGAAGTTGAGGATTTTTTCAAAAAAATGAATTGCAATTATCCTTTCAATACTGCACGAGAGATCACAATTTTCTGAACCTCGGAAGTACCTTCATAGATCTGAGTAATTTTTGCATCACGCATCAAACGTTCTACATGGTATTCTTTCACGTAACCGTATCCACCGTGAATTTGAACAGCTTCGGTAGTCACCCACATGGCCACACGTGAAGCATACAACTTCGCCATTGCGCCAATGGTATCGTAATTATCGTGATTGTCTTTTGCACGAGCAGCTTTGTGAATGAGCAAACGAGCAGCTTCAATTTCGGTTGCCATATCAGCCAATTTGAATTGGATGGCCTGATGTTCGCAAATGGGTTTACCGAATGCTTTACGCTCTTTAGAATAAGCCAATGCCAATTCGTATGCACCTGCAGCAATACCGAGTGCTTGCGAAGCAATACCGATACGTCCGCCGCTAAGCGTTTTCATGGCAAACTTAAATCCGAATCCATCCTCACCGATGCGGTTGGCCTTAGGCACTTTTACATCATTGAACAACAAAGTATGTGTATCGGAAGCACGGATTCCCATTTTATCTTCTTTGGCTCCAACGGTAAATCCTTCCATGCCTTTTTCTAC
This sequence comes from Flavobacteriales bacterium, assembly GCA_044360245.1. GTDB lineage: Bacteria > Bacteroidota > Bacteroidia > Flavobacteriales_D > UBA2798 > UBA2798. Next base: position 4,102 of record JBIKKU010000160.1, read on the forward strand.
GATGAAAGCATTGATACCGTGGTGACCTTTTTCAGGATGGGTGTGTGCAATCACCAAATAAACAGAAGCAGATCCACCATTGGTGATCCAGTTTTTGGTTCCGTTCAAAAGGTAATAATCGCCCATATCCACAGCAGTGGTGCGCTGTGAAGTAGCATCCGATCCTGCTTCGGGTTCTGAAAGACAGACAGCGCCAATCTTTTCACCCTTCGCCAAAGGCACGAGGTATTTTTGTTTTTGTTCTTCGGTTCCGAAAGTTTCCAATCCCCAACAAACGAGAGAATTGTTTACCGACATACACACCGAAGTAGAAGCATCGATTTTGGAAATTTCTTCCATGGCCAGGGCATAAGAAACCGTGTCCATTCCTCCACCTCCGTATTTGGGATCAACCATCATCCCCATGAAACCGAGCTCAGCCAGCTGACGGATTTCTTCTTTAGGGAAACGCATTTCACGGTCGCGGTCAATCACACCGGGCTTCAGCACGTTTTGCGCGAAATCACGGGCAGCATTGCGGACCGCGATATGTTCTTCGGAGAGTTCAAAATTCATTGTTGCTTTATTTAATGAGTGTCGACAAAAATAAAATATTTATCGGATTTTTGCGGGAGATGACAAGCCATTACACAAGTCAAACGATACTCGGTCTGATGTCGGGCACCTCGCTCGATGGTCTAGATCTGGCCCTTTGCCGTTTTTCGGATGAAGGCTTTGAAATCCTGCGCACAGCCTCGGTTCCCTACTCCCCTTACTGGCACGGTAAACTATCCAATGCCATACACCTCAGCGGTGAAGAACTCATGCATCTGGATGCGGAATATGGCAAATGGCTAGGGCAAGAGGCAAAACTTTTTTTAGACCAAATACCGGAAAAAATCGACGCTGTAGCCTCGCATGGTCATACGATTTTTCATCAGCCCCATAACGGTTTCAGCACCCAAATCGGATCAGGAGCTCATATTGCTGCGCAGTGTAAATTGCCCGTGGTATGCGACTTCCGGAGCCTTGATGTAGCACTCGGCGGACAAGGTGCTCCTTTGGTACCCATTGGCGATGCGCTGTTGTTTCGTGAATTTGATTTGTGCCTGAACTTGGGAGGAATCGCCAACATTAGCGGAAACGTAGATGGCAAAAGAATAGCCTTTGATATTTGTCCTGTCAACATGATGCTCAACCACCTGGCCGAAAAGGAAGGGCTTCGCTACGATAAAGACGGCCTGATGGCAGCTTCAGGGAATTGTATTCCCGAATTGCTGGAAGAATTAAATCACTTGGCCTTCTATGCTCAAAATCCCCCAAAATCCTTGGGAAGAGAGTGGTTCTTACACCAGTTTTTGCCCATTGTTGAACGTCAGCATGCCTCCAATGCCGACCTCATGCATACGGTTTGCGTGCATATCGCACATCAGATTGTCAATGCTACCAAGCTTTTCGAGGGAAAGACCATGCTTTCCACAGGTGGAGGAACCCATCATCTTTTTCTCATGGAAAAAATGAAAGAAGCCTTTCCCGGAGAGGTGATTATCCCAAAAGAAGCCATCATTGACTTTAAAGAAGCCATCATCTTCGCCTTTTTAGGGTATTTGCGCTTAAATGGTCGTACAAATGCGCTTTCAAGTGTCACCGGGGCAAGTCTGGACTCCTGTTCCGGAGCGGTTTACCTGCCTCCTGCCGCTTGTTAACATCTTCTTATTGATAATCACCCTTGATTTTAACCTGATTCCGCTGAGGCATTGGTTACATTTGCTTGATACATCAGGTAAGCATGAAAAATCGTTTAAAGCAATTTGAGAACAAGCGTCCCGAGATCGTTTTCGAGTGGAAAGATGCAGAGACAGACGCTGAAGGTTGGGTAGTGATCAATTCCCTGCGCGGCGGAGCAGCCGGTGGCGGAACACGTATGCGTAAAGGTTTAGACAAACGTGAGGTGGAATCCTTGGCAAAAACCATGGAAGTAAAATTCACCGTAGCGGGTCCACCCATTGGCGGTGCAAAATCCGGAATCAATTTCGATCCCAACGATCCACGAAAAAATGAAGTATTAAAACGTTGGTACAAAGCAGTAGCACCTTTGCTGAAAAACTATTACGGCACAGGTGGCGATTTGAATGTGGATGAAGTACACGATGTGATTCCGATTACGGCATCCTATGGTGTTTTGCATCCCCAAGAAGGTGTAGTTAACGGACATTTCAAAGCAAACGACGACGATCGTCGCAAAAGCATATCCAATCTGCAAGCCGGTGTTTCCAAGGTATTGAACGATGTACGTTTTTCTCCTGATGTAACACGAAAATATGTTGTTGCCGATATGATTACAGGATATGGCGTAGCAGAAGCTGTTCGTCATTTCTACACCATTTACGGTGGCGAATTAAAAGGCAAGCGCGTTATTGTTCAAGGTTGGGGAAATGTAGGATCGGCTGCAGCGTTTTACCTGACACAACAAGGCGCATTGATTGTTGGCATCATCGATCGCGATGGTGGTTTGATCAGTGAGCAGGGACTGAGCTTTCAGGAAGTGCGCAAACTATTCATCGACAAGGATGGCAATAAACTGAAAGCCGACAACGTTTTACCTTTTAGTGAAGTGAACCAGAAAATTTGGGATGTAGAAGCCGATATTTTTCTGCCTTGCGCTGCATCACGATTGGTCTCGGAAGAACAATTGCAACGCATGATTGATGCCGGTGTAAACGTCATCTCCAGCGGTGCAAATGTACCTTTTGCCGATTCGGAAATTTTCTTTGGTCCGATTGGTGAAAAAGCCGACACACAACTAAGTCTGATTCCTGATTTCATTGCCAATTGCGGTATGGCTCGAGTATTTGCTTACCTCATGCAGCCTTCAGCCGTGATAAGCGATGAAGCTATTTTTAACGAT
>JBIKKU010000266.1:0-4516 GCA_044360245.1 Flavobacteriales bacterium
GGGTTGCCGCCATTGAGCGAGAAGGCTTTTAAAATGTTGAAGATGGAGATCCGTATCAATGGAAAAGAGCGTGTCATTTTTAAGGGAAGGATTGCGGGTTTTTCGGATCGTATCAATACGATTCTTGTCCCCCTTCCTTTTTTGGATTTTGCCAATGCGCAATACGGAATTACACCACCTGTTCCGCCATCGCGTTTGGTATTGGCTGTAGAAGATATCAGTCACCCCGCACTTGCACGTTTTCTGGAAGAGCACGGATACGACACCAATCAGGAAGGACTGAAAGGTTCGCGCGCTAAAATGGTCTTGTTCATTGTGCTTGCTTTGTTTTTGTTTATTGGCGGACTTATCGTTTTGCTGGCACTATTAAGTTTTGTACAATACATGCAAATACTTGTGCAGCATATTCATTACGAATTGAAGATTTTAATGCTGATGGGGTATCGTCCTTCCAAAATTTCTTTTCGCTATTCAGGCTACATTTTACTGATTGTTACGTCTGTATTGCTGATAGCCTTTGTTGGTTTTTGGTTGGCGCGTTCTTATTTTCTGGAATTCACTGCATCGTATGAGTTGGCCATGCCTCAAGAGGTAAGTTTATTCACCTGGTTGGTTGGCGGGGCTTTGTTTTTATTCTACGTACTCACGGGTTCTGTAAGTGTTTTCCTGAATATTCGTCGTTTGGCAAAGAACTTGCAATAGGGGTTAAGAAGTTGTTAAAGATGAATGGCTTAGTCCAAAACACATTAATATTGATTTTGAAAATACATACACCATGAAAAAAATGCTGTTGTTCTCGGCTGCGATGCTCAGTTTGGTATTGAGTTCCTCTGCCGCTAATCCATTGCTTAAGGTAAAAGTAAACGGAGTGAAAGCCAAGGATACGGTTTACCTGGCTTATTATTTCGGAAAGAACTTGTATTACGCAGATACCACTTCGGTTGACGGCAAGGGAAACATTGTATTTGGAACAAAAAAGACCTACGACCCCGGAATGTATGCCGTGGTTTTGCCCGGCGTGAAATATTTTGAGTTGGTCATGAACAATGAAGAGGTGAGTTTGCAAACTGATACCGCTGACTTGAATGGCAAAATGGTGGTTTTGAAATCACAGGAAAACACCATTTTTTTCGACTACATGCATTTCATTTCCAAGAAGCGTAAGGAATCTGATCCTATCCGCGAAAAAATGAAAACAGCAAAAGCCGGATCGGATGAAATGAAAGCACTTCGTGATGCATTGAATGCGATCGATACCGAAGTAAAAAACAAGCAGAAGGAAATTTGGACCAAATACCCTAGCACATTGGTTGCCAAAATCATTAAACTTTCTGTCGACCCCGAAATGCCTGAGCCTCCCAAAAAGGCTGATGGTACACTCGAAGACGATATGTGGGCTTACAAATACGCAAAAGCACATTATTGGGACCATCTCGATTTTTCCGATCCACGTTTGGTACGTAACGTTTTTTACCACAACCGTCTCGAAGGTTATTTCAAAAACATGATCATGCAAGATCCCGATACCATGATGGTAGAAGCCGATCGTTTGATTGCGCTTATAGGCGATAACAAAGAAATGTTCAAATACACCGTGCATTACCTTACCTATACTTTTGAAACATCAAAGGTGATGTGCATGGATGCAGCATTCTTCTATATGGTTGCGAAGTATTACAAAACCAATAAAGTATTTTGGCTGGATGACGATAAAATGAAAAAAATCATCAAACGTGCGGATGATATCCAATATACTTTGTGTAATACTTATTGTCACCCGCTTTCCATGATGGATACTCTGGGTAAATGGAGAAAATTGTATGACCTAAACGCCGATTATACCATCCTCATTTTCTGGGATCCGGAGTGTGGACATTGCAAAAAAGAGCTTCCTAAGTTTGTAGAGATTTACAACAAATACAAAAGCAAAGGAGTTGAGATTTATGCCGTGAGTTCGGATTACAACGAAAAATGGAAAAAATTCATTCGCGACAATAACATGAGTTTTATCAACGTGAGTATTCCTTCCGAGGTCTACACCAAGCAGGAAGAAGTAGCAAAACCTTTGATTGCTTCAGGAGTTACTGATTTGAGGTCCATGAACTTCCGCACTACGTTCGACATTACCAGTACACCAAAAGTTTTCCTTTTGGATAAGACCAAAAAAATCATTGCCAAACAACTCGATGCAGAGCAATTGGAAAAATTACTGTTGCATTACATGGAGAAAAAGAAATAAGGTAAAACATGTTAAAAGAAAAACCCCGATGTAACAACACCGGGGTTTTTCTTTAGTATTCGATAAAAGCTTATTTGTCGGAAATTCTTCCTGCAGAATTATTTTCCTGATTGTCTCCTTGTTGTTCTTGTTTCTTTTTCAATTCGCGTTGTTCGCGCAGACTGAGTTCATTTCCTTTCCAGAAAAACATGGCATAAACAGCCACAAAAGCAATGGCAGCCCCACCTAAAATAATTAGGGTAACTCCGCTTTTAAGCGTCGTGAGAAATCCGATGTGAATGACTCCCCAAAGCTGGAGGATGAGAAGGATAGTAATGAGTGCCACAAAAACAGCAGCAATAATCCCTACGGTTTGTTTCATTTGAGTTGAGTTTTGGTGGGTTTATACGGTGAATTTAGGAGAAAGTTTACGATTCCCCAATTCGTGCATGAAATGGCCTGTAAAGCCTTTAGAATTGCTTAACGACTTACGGCTTTGTAAACTCCCCAGGCAATTAAGGAAGAACCAACACCGATAACCATTCCGCCAAGGATATCGGATGGAAAATGAACGCCCAAATACATTCTGGAATAAGCTACGCCACCTGCCCATAAAAAGGATGGAGCAATGACGTACCATTTGGGCTGACTCAAACTTAACAAAGTGGCCGTTGCAAATGCTGTACTGGTATGTCCGGAAGGAAATGAAAATGGACCGGTTTTCGCTTTTTTATAAATGTGAGAGGCATAGGTAACATAAGGTCGATCGCGCTGAATGCCAAATTTGAGAGATGCGGTCAAACCCTGATTGAGCAACATTCCTCCTAGCATCATCCATCCTAAATCTCGCGTGGCAGGATCTTTTCCAAAATAACCCACACCAAGGTAACTTGCAGGAAGGCCGATGGAAATTGGTGCAGCAGCGTAGGAGAGTCCTTTGTTGAACCCATCGCTGAAGTGTTTCTCCGGACCATTGATACGGTTTAACAGACGGAAATCAAGACTATCCTGTCCCAAGGCTTGCCAAGTGGACAAACAAAGGGCAAGAATAAGACACAGTATATTTTTGGGTATCACGTTGTTAAAATAGGACTTATTCTTATTTTCAGGAAAACCCAACCCATGGCAACTCTGAACCTTGACCCCAAAAACCTGTTTACCAACGAGAAAAATGTCAGTTTTTTATTGTTAGGCGCCATTGCCCGAAACCAGCCCTTACGCGATTTTATCCTGCGCAAACTGCTTAGAAAAGAAACGCGACAAGTAAAAGAATTGTGGGGAACCTTAGGTTATGCCAACAAAAACATACCAGAATGGAAAGGAGAAATTGCCTTTTCCGATATAGGAAATCTTGAATCATCGGGAACGACGTTAAAAGAGATTAAGAATCTCTATGCGATGAATCCGGAACTGGGCAAAGACACCAAAGTGCTCGAACGTTTCATCAATTTTGATAAAGTAGATTTCACCGATTTCCCCGAAACATTTAATGAAGAAGATATTCCTCAATTGCGATTGGAATTGTTTCTTCAACCCGATGAAGGAGCCTTGGTGTATTATGAACATTATCCCAAACTCTTTGAAGATCCTACACAACAAGGTGCATCAGAAATAGAATACATCATGCCCGAAGCACCCGGAGTGAATTTGAATGTACGCGATCGCCTGACTTACCTTATTCCTGTATTACCCAAACGCAAAATCATTGTAAATCCCAATTCAGGCAAGGCTTTTGCGCTGGATAAAAAAGAACTGAACAAAAGTTTTATCGTGAAAATCCTCACGTTCAAACGCAACAATCTCGATGGAAATCCTTCCAGTGTCATCAATTCGCTTTTGCAAAATGCAGATGGCAAATACCGTTTGGAGCGCTTTGATGTCAACTCCAATTCCTTTCAGGAAGTCGACCATCAAAAAGTGAAAATTGATCCCACACAGAAAACCTTGTTCCTCATCCACGGAACGTTTAAAACAACTGAAAAAACATACGAAAAACTGCTGGAGCAAGTGAATGGAAAATCGTGGTTGCAGCAGATGTTACAAAGTGGAAAATACGCGCAGATTATTGGATTTACGCATTATACCATTTTGCACGATGCCGAAATGAACATCCAACAATTAAAAACACGCATGGGAAATGTCACCTTCAGAAACAATCCTGTAGATGTGGTAACCATATCCCGCGGCGGACTGGTTGGAAAATACTTGATGTGTGTTGAACCTGCCGATTTTATGCCTGTGCGGAAAGCCGTGTTGATTGCTTGTGCCAATGGCGTAGGGTATTTCGACACAGCGAAA
>JBIKKU010000161.1:0-6943 GCA_044360245.1 Flavobacteriales bacterium
GTTAAGCGCATTAAAAAAGAAAAGATGAAATATTACACCCATGTTTTCAGGTAAAAAAAAGAGGTCTTGCGGGACCTCTTTTTTGTTATCTCAATTTTTATTCGCCTAATATCCGGAATTTCGAAAGCTAGCTCAGACAGCATATCTGAAAACAAAGTGGAAGGAAAAAAAGCGGCCAAATCAAATCCAATAAGTGAAACAGAACTTTCGACACGAAAACTAAGGGAATTACCGTAGACTGTGGATGCCAAATTTTTCAGACCTTGCTGCTAAGAATCTCTTATGAAAAACAATTCTTTATTATTTCGTCTGACCTTGACGCTTTTTCTGTCAACGGCAAGCATCTGCATGCATGGTGCAAGCAATTATTCCTTGAATGTTTCGGACGAAGGAAATGGCAAATTAAGTCCCTTGAATTTTTCCAAAGGAAAACTAAGCACAGGTGATACCCTTAACGGTAAATTGTTCACCTGCAAAAACGAATGGATAGAAATAAGGGAAGAATTTCAGGATGAAAAACAATTTGCATGGATCATCGCCGATGGATTGGTTTACCGAAAAAACATAGATCGTCCACAAGTAATGTTTCCCGAAACTCAAAAATTTGATTTCACCAACCTGAATCGGTTATCGCTCATACGCAAATGGAAAAAATACAATGAGTACATTTTGTATTCGGAATTCATTTTACCGAATTACGACCTCGAAACACCTTTTCAAATTTTGGATCCTAATACAGGAATGGTCTACGATTCAACCGACCAATATGGCGCTCCGGTTTTTCCTCCACATCAAAAACCATTGTCACATTTTAGGATTCACAACCTGAAAACCGGAAAAACAACAGAATTAAACAATGCTTCTTTCTTCATGCAATCCAAAGAAAAAGTTTGGATAAGTTATTTTGATGCTTTCTTTGGTCAATACCCCCTTTTCTCTTTGTACGATTTAAAAACTGAAAGTTTTTCCTTCGTCGGAATTTCTGTTGCATCATTATGGAAATACCAGGATAAAATTGCCGGCTATCCTGAATTAAAGGATATTACCATACTCTCCAGAAAAATAAAAGAATTGAATCCAGAAAACACATGTACCATTGTTTCCGAAAATGGCATGTCCTTGATGAATATGATCCATTTGCAAGGCATTCCATCGGTTTCATACGAATGGATGAAAGAAAGCATTGATGGCTTGCGCATGGTTTATGCCAAGGGAAAATTCGGAATTGAAGATGAGCAAGGGCGCTTATTGTTCCCGTTAAGTTCGGATTCTATTGCCATTTGGACCGAATCCTACGATCACAACGAACAGGTATGGTCGAAGATTTACCACAACGGAAACATTTACCATTACCATAAGGGAAAAGTTCCGGTATTGGAAAAAAATGCGCATGTGACACCCTATCGTTACAGCGCACAAAGTACAGCGTACAAAAGTTCAGCATTTATTTTATTTAGTTCATTTGATGCATCAGCCATTTTGGATCATCGTCCCTACTTGTCTGTATTCGCAGATGTAGAAATGATGGATTCGTTAGATGCAATGGGAAATCCGGTATATCCACCAAAACCACCTGTAGCAAAGGAAATTGAAGCCTACGATCTTTTAAACCATAAAATCGTTTTTACCGATTCATTATCGACACGTGTGAGTATTACACCGCTGAAAATGAAATACAGCATTCAATTTGAAAACATCAACCGTTTTGAGCCATATTCCTATCACTATGCAACAAAAGAACTTATTGGCGATTACATACTTTGGCGGGAAGTGTATCCTATTGATTCTCTTTTAACAAAACACCTGCACTTTTTGGGATATGTCCATCCCATTCATTCGATTTCTTTTATTCAGGATGACTCTACCAAAGTATTAATCGAAACACCAAAGGGCTTTGGTATATACGATATAAGTCAGGCGCGCTGGTTGATTTCTCCGCAATTCGAACACATTCGCTACCTCGTTCCTTTTGATGCTTACCTGATAAGTTGCGGAGGAAAAATGGGCTTGACGGATGCCTGGGGTACACCCGTTTTTCCTGTAGATTACAAGAGTATTTCCTACAATCCGCACAAAGATTATTTCATTTTGGATGAACACCATTACGTTTACCGAAACCCACAATATGCGATTTTAAGAGGAGTGATGGCTGAAGATGAAGTTGTGCAAACACGGGGTTTCAGCGATGTCAACCAATCATTTTTAGAAGCCAAAATTTTTGAAGGTCGCATTTTACTCTCCTACGGAAACAGGGTTGTTGGTCCACTCGAAGTGTTCGATCCCGAAACAGGCGATCAGTTTTTGATTGAAGACACCAAAGAAATTATTTCCAAATACGGATACAAGCAATACGGCATCAATGAAGAAATCGGGAAGAAAACACTTCCGGAAAGCAAATTGAATCAGCACTTCCAAATTGAATTCCGCAACGCTTATTTTCTGAGCAGCAATGCCTCCGGAAACTTTTATTTATACAACCAAAAATGGCAATGTTTCGATAGTGCTCAGCGCGGTTCGCTTACCATACTTGGAACTTCAACACTTGTTCAGGGCACCAAACAAATTGCCTTTGGAAGTGAGTCGCATGATGTAGTGGATAGTCATTACGATGCAGGTATGTATTCCGAAATGCCTCCGTATATCGTAACCGATGCTCGACTCTATTCCAATGCAGACTTGCTTCAGTTTCCGGATGGATTTATCCCTTTCCGTCTGCTTACGGAAAATCTGGTCCATGCAGTGAAAAAAGAAAAGAATGGGGATAAGGAAATTTTAAAACATCAATTGTTCTTCATCACGCCCCAACAAAAATTAATGGCACTTGACCCCGCCATAGATGCATGGTCGATGGCTTATACTTGCGCTGGAAAATCGATCATTCTGGGCAATACCTCCCAAACCGGCGAAATAATTTACCGCTTGCTGGATGTTTCCAAAGCAATTCCAACTGCAGGAACTCCATTCTCTGCAGAATTGCTGCGCAAAGGCGAAAAAGTGGCGTATTTGATGGAGAAAACCGACAAAGGATATGATTTGTATTCTTGCGACAAACAGCTTGTAAAATCAGGTTTGACGGCTATTCCCAATTGGTATGTAGCCACAGACAGCACCTTGCATTTCGAAATCTCCGGGAAATGGTACACTTTCCTTCACAACAAAGAAAGCAATGCAAACGCGGTATTGCAATTGGTGTATTTTGGAGAAAATGAAGTTGGACGCTATTTCTTTTACAGAACCCAAAACGAAAAAATTGAACTCATCAATCAAAAAGGCGAAACACTTGCACTTTCGAAATGGAACGGAAACAACAGCGCAGAACTGGTCACAGCCGATGGTTTAGATAATTCGTATTTCCTTAAGGACACCATCAGCAAAAAAAATTACCTGGTGCGATGGAACAAAACCAATACTCCTGAATTCGTTTTTTCTGAACCGGTAGATTCCTTTAAAACCATACATGCCAACATTGACACACGCGTTCTGATCTGGACCAATGGAGAAACGCACGTATGTGATCGCTATTGGAATGTTTTGATGAGCTTGCCCTATACCGCGGAAACAAAAACTTCCGAAATGGGATTGAACCTTTTGTTGCTTCGTCCGAAAAACTCAAAAGAACCCTATCGTGTTTTTCATCCAACACATTGTACTTTAAGCAATACCACTTATCCCGATAAAGGCATAGATTTTTCTTACAATGAAGTAGAAAATATAGGTGAATTATGGGTTACAGGCATGGAAAACAACACCTACATGATGTATTCCTATTTATTTGACGGCACGCTTCAACTCAGCGGAAAAAAAACCATTGCTAAAGGAGACATCACTCCACTTCCTTATGCGTCCTATTGGATAAGCAAGAAAAATCAGGGCGAACTTTATTACCTCGGTCCGGACTACGAATTCCGCGACACTTTTGCTTTTGGTAAACTCACCATGATGAGCGATAACCTACACTTCCTGGCAAGCGACAGAGCAAACAAGTTTGTACGATTGTACCAACTCAATGCTGAAACCTACATCGAAATTCCTATTGCAGATTTAGACTCTGCTATGGAATACGGAAACAGTTCCATCATTCAAATTTGGAAAAACAACAAAAGCGGATTGTATTTTCAGAACATCAATAAAGTTTTGCCTCCGGTTTATTCACAAGTTGCCGGTCCATTTAATGAAGCCATGCACCTGATTACTTGCGATGGCCACCTCATTTCAACCCTTACCGGAGAAATCATTTTCAATAAGGAATTTAAACGTTGTGAATTTCCGGAAGGAAAATATTTATTGGCGCAACATCAGGATGGTTCATGGTGGATTTCCAACAATCAACCCAACAGCGAAAATTTCCACAAGAAAAAACAACTTCCATCAAACATCAAAAAATGGGTGGGATTTGCCGGAATTGACGATTGGCACAAATTCATGGATCAGTCCGGAATGATTGGCATTTACAATGTAAAAACCAATCAATGGATAATACAACCTAAGTTTAAAGATGTTCGGGCAGCCTATGCAGGAAACCATACCTGTTTCTTTTTTAGTCAGGGATCCTATTGGGGTGTTTGTGATTCAAGCGGAAAAATAATTCTTCCTGATACTTATGACAACATCGATTTGCAAGAAGCCTATCCTTCAGGAAAATTATATTTTACAACACGAAAAAATGGCCAGTACACCATATTTTCCATTCAAGGAAAAGCCCTCTTACCTGCATCCTATCCGGAAATAGATGGAGGTAATTATCCAGTTGTACTTGTTACCTCGTTTGCACAAGACAAACAAACTCCCCTTACCGGATTATACGATGTAGAAAAAGGAAAATGGTTGTATCCTTTAAGCAAGGTCGATTATGTTTTCGCTGAAGATGAAAAAGGCAAAAAAGTCATCTACGTGGAGCAAAATGGAAAACGCATCAAGGTCATTTATCCATAAGTATTCCATTCATGAACCCGATTGTGCCATTCACAAAATTCAAAGTTGTGATTGGAAATGACTTAACTACTTTTAATCCCATAAATCTCGAGGCCTGATTTTCGGTTTGATTCGAGGTTTCGGTTAGAAAAAACGCACCCTTCAATAAACGTCCCGTTGTTTCAGTAAGGCAAGTAGGCTGTTCAACGGGATGTTTTATTTTCCGATTCTTCCTTTGACATCATCTGCTCCGGTTTCCCTGCGCATGCGTCCTGTTTGACCTTTCGCGAACTTATAAGCAAAGCTCACATTCAATACGCGGGTATCTCGTTTTGCTCCCCAGGATTCGGTGACTGTAGAAAACTCGGTAAGTCCTCTTGGCCAAGCTTTCCAGAACACATCGGAACAATTGATTGTTAAACTTGCTTTGTTTTTCATCATGGCCATTTGAATTCCCAAAGTCAGGTTATAAGTGGTGTACATGGTGGTAACGCCATACAGGTTTTTATGCATGTAATTGAAACTTACTTCTGCATTGAAACGATCCGACATCCGAAAGGAATGGTTACTGCTTAAATAAAGCGATGGTCTCCCGTTATCGATAGAGAAGGATCCGACATCACCAACAAATCTGGAATAATAGGTCATCAGGGTAGTATTGGTTCTCCACCATTTGCTGAGTCGATCGCTGTAGGTCAGACTCGCACTGAGGTAATGGTTGTTGTCGATATTGACCACAGTCTGATTGGTGGTTTGACTCACGGGATCCTGAATTAAAACTTCCAGAATATTATCTACTGAAAAATTATAAGCCAGGGATGCAAATACTTTGTTTTTCCATCCGTAATTGAATTCTGCGAGATAGGTGATTTGAGGCAATAGGTAAGGATTTCCTTCGCCATAGGTTGTGGCGTCAATCCAATTGCGCATGGGGTTCATGCTGTGGTAATTCGGACGATCAATTCTCCGTCCAAAATTGAAGTTGAAATTGTGTTTATCGTTTGGGGTATAATCAAAATATGCGGTTGGAAATACCTGCAAATAGGAACGATCAAAGCTAACGCCATTCAACAATTGTTCACCTTTTGCCAAAGTTTGTTCAGCTCGTAATCCAAACTGGAGCATCCATTTAGTGAATTGTTTCTTGAAGGTAAAATACAATGCATTTATATTTTCGGAATACAAAAAATGACTACTTCGGGTGGTATCAAATTCTTTTTCACCTCCAAGCACTGTATAGAATTGCATATCCTGATCGTAGTGCACATAGGTACTCTTCCACCCTGTTTCGATGGCTTTTCCTTTTTTCAAAGGTCGACTGTAATCTGCTCTTCCGGATAATAAATACAAACTTCCAACTTGCTTGCTGTACAAATAGGTTTGTGTGTACTGAACGGGAGCGGCATTGCGGTAGAGCGTGGACAAATCCTGATCGGCATCGCTGGTGTATTTTCCATAGTCGATCAAGAAGGTCCATAAACTTCCAAGGGTATCCGGCTTGTGATCGAAACGCAAACTAATTTCATGATCCAAAAAAGCTTCATCTGTTTCTGAATCGAAAAAATAATTTCCTACGGTAGTTCCCGAACCATCTTTCACTACCGACTCCGAAGCTGTGGTCGTAGAAAATGGATTGCTAATTCCGGACACGACCAATGAAAGGTTCGATTTTGAAGAAAGCGCATAATCTACTCCAAATCTCGGCGCATGCAACTGTGCAGGAAAAGTGAGGTAATTGGAATTATCGAAACTCTGCAACAAGGTATCACCCGAAAAAAATTCACGATGCAAATCCAATTGATTGAATCCTTTTCTTTTGTTGTAGGCATAATTGAAATACAAATTCCATTTGTTGCGACGGTAATTGAAATTCATGGCCAAATTGTATTTGGCATAACGGCCTTGTCCATAACCCAAAGTAATTCCTCCACTGTATCCTTCGAGCTTATTTTTTTTGGAAACGATATTCAGCATTCCGGCGTTTCCTGATGCATCATACTTTGCAGAAGGATTGGTAATAATTTCTATTTTT
>JBIKKU010000320.1:0-3810 GCA_044360245.1 Flavobacteriales bacterium
GCAAAGCAAACTGATCATTCAGTAATACACTTTCTTTAATTGAAAAAGCCTGACTCGAAAGATTCAGGCTTTTTCATTTTATACGAATACTTCTGTTTTTCAAAAAGCACAAGAATGTTTTTGGAAACAAATAAACAAGACTTCTTTGCACTAACTGAATTCGTATTAAACTATTCCGGCACATCAGAAAGCTCTGAAAATTTCTCAAAAAAAAGAAAATTTAAATAGGTAAAGTGAATCGTATCTTTGCCACATGTCGCTATTTTACGCATCGTTAAACTCAGGGAGCAATGGCAATTGTTATTACGTTGGCAATGCACATGAAGGAATCCTGGTGGATGCAGGAATTCCCTTGCGCGAAATAGAAAAACGAAGTCGCTTACTGGGCATTGATTTACATGCGGTGAAAGCTTTGTTCATCACCCACGAACACAGCGACCACATTCGGGGTGCCTATAAACTTGCCAAAAAATATGCTCTTCCGGTATATGCCAGCGCAGGAACTTTTCATCGTTCGTATTTCAAACTCGATGAGCTTCAACATTTTCTTTTAGAACATGAAAACAGCATCAGCATTGGCGATCTCGAAATCCTACCCTTCAGTAAAAAACACGATGCAGCAGACCCATTAAGCATTGTGGTGAACTACCAAAACCTAAAAGCAGGAATCATTACCGATGTGGGTGCGCTTTGCGAAAACCTTACCAAACATTTTCAAACCTGCCACATCGCCATTCTCGAATCGAACTACGATGAAAAAATGCTCCTGGAAGGAAAATACCCGTATTACCTTAAACAACGTATTCGCAGCGGGGTCGGACACTTATCCAACACCGAAGCATTGCAACTTGTG
This sequence comes from Flavobacteriales bacterium, assembly GCA_044360245.1. Taxonomy (GTDB): domain Bacteria; phylum Bacteroidota; class Bacteroidia; order Flavobacteriales_D; family UBA2798; genus UBA2798. The sequence goes on from JBIKKU010000320.1 coordinate 854, forward strand.
GAAGATTATCGAAATGCGGATTTGAAACACGTGGTGCTTGGACACATCTCCAAAGAAAACAATCGACCCGAAATTGTGGAAGCTGTTTTTTCAGGCTTGACCAAAAAAATTAGAATAGACCTCGCCTCGCGTTATGAGGCAACGGCGCTTTTTGAAATCAATTCGAAATTGGAAGTCCAAACCAAACCCATCTCTTCTGCTTCCATACAAATGCAATTGTTCGCAAACAGTTGAGGTTCCGCTCATAACCATTTACCCGAGCACTACGTATCAAAGAAAAATCGGGCGATATGAAGAGCACTCCGTTTTCGCGGCATCTGGAGAAAAAACTGCAGGAGGACTTCGGCAGTCATTGTCGCATCGAAAGCACCGAGCCCGTTTTCGGAGGCAGCATCAACGAAGGATTTCTTTTGCAATGCAGCAACAACATGCGCTTTTTTCTGAAACGCAATGAACATCCTTTTGCAAATGATATTTTTCTTAAAGAATGCAAGGGTCTTCAAACTTTAGAAAGCATAGAAGAGGTGCATGTTCCAAAAGTATTGTTTCACGATGTGTTTTCGGAGGCGGCTTATATCGTGATGGAATTTATTCCAACTAAAACACCGGCGCTTGCACATTGGGAACACCTGGGAAGATCCATCGCGCAACTGCACCGACAACAAAACACGGCTTTCGGATTGGAAGAAGACAATTTCATCGCCACGCTGCCTCAGTACAATACACCCGATGCATCATGGTCGGAATTTTACATGACCCAACGTCTGGAACCCCTGGCCCGACAAGCATTGGATGAAAACAAAATGTCCAAAGAGTTGTATGAACGTTTTCAAAAATTTTACCTGCGATTGAGCGATTTGCTTCCCTCAGAATTGCCCGCGCTGTTGCATGGGGATTTATGGAGTGGCAATCAATTGTGTGGCGAAAACGAGCAAGCGTATTTGATCGATCCTGCAATTTATTACGGACATCGCGAAATGGATATTGCCATGACGCGATTGTTTGGTGGTTTTCACGATAAATTTTACAGTGCTTATCACGAACAATTTCCTCTTACTCCAGGCTGGGAAAAAAGAACAGAAATCCACCAGCTCTACCCTTTGCTGTTACATACCGTATTGTTCGGAAATCCCTATCCACGCATGATTGCAGGAATACTCCGCAAATGGGAATAATATTCGCTTTGCACGCGGCCTATTTTTCGTATTTTCACCAAAACCCGAAGACGCAGGCATGGAGCCAAAGCATCAACTTTTATTGGAGAGTCTGTCGCATGTCGTAAAAGAAATCGATAGCGTCGATCACCGTATTGTTTACATCAACAAATCCATTCCGGGTTATGCCGAACAATACATTCTTGGAACGCCTATTTATGCTTTTGTTCTTCCTGCCTTTCACGATGATTACCGCAATGCCATTGCCGCTGCGCTAAAAAGTGGAGAAACGCAAAACATCGATGTGCAGAGCTTGTCGGAAAAAGACAAAGTCAATTGGTTTCGAAATTACATCTCTCCTGTTCAACATCCCGATGGCTCAAAAACCTTACTGATTCTTTCCGAAAACATACAGGCTCAAAAAGACGCAGAGAAAGAGACTTTGCTGCGCCAACAAAAAATGCACGCGGTGATCAACAACACCAACGATTTGATTGTCTCGATCAACCGACAGTTCAAAGTCACCGAATTCAACGAAGCCATGGCATACGGTGCGAAAATCATGTATGGCATTGATTTTCGCGAAGGCATGGATGTTTTTGATGTGATTGAAGAAAAAAATCACGGTCACCAATTGTCGATTTACCAAAGGGTTTTTCAAGGCGAGAAATTGGCGGATATTGAATTGTTTGATGTTCAGGGTCACCCCACTTTTTTCGAAACCCATTACCAACCTGTACGCAACGAGCTTGGAGATGTGATTGGCGCTACCATTTATTCGCGCAACATCGACGACCGCATACGCAGGGAACAGATGTTACGCAAGGCCATTCAGGACAAGGACATCATGCTTTCCGAAATTCACCACAGGCTGAAAAACAATTTGGCAATCATTTCTTCATTGCTCGAATTGCAGGAACAAAACACCGAAGACGATGAACTGAAACGTCCGTTGTATGAGAGTCGTCTGCGCATCAAATCCACCGCACTTATTCACGAATTGTTGTACGAAAACACAACGTTCGAAAAACTCAATTTAAAAGCCTATTTGTACCGCTTGTTTGAAATGATCCGCAAATCACTCGGACAACATCCTGTATTGTTTTCGATTGAAGGTCCGGATGTGGAAATCAGCAGCAACGAAGCGGTTCCTGTGGGTTTGCTTTTCAATGAACTATTTACCAATGCGTTCAAACATGGTTTTCGCGATTGCAAACAATGTGAGTTGAGGGTGATTTTGAACAAAAAAGATCGTCTGCATATTGATGTCATCGAATCGGAAGGAAAATTTCCGGAAGACATGGATTTTGGCAATCCGCAATCAACGGGATTGATTGTCGTGAATTCATTTATCGAACAATTGCAAGGTGAAATCCGATTGAACAAACGTCCGAGAACGCATTACGAAATCATTTTACCGGTATGAAAAAAGCGAAAATTTTACACGAAACGCAATACGAAATCGACCGCTTTAAAATCACCAAAGCCGAGATAGAATTGGAACGCGGCAAAGATAAAACAGCACATTTTCAGCGCAGCAAAATTGAACGCGAAGATGCTGCAGCCGTGGTATTGTATGATAAATCCAAGGATGTGTTTCATTTCATTCGTCAGTTCCGTTATCCGGTGGAAGGTCGTACGAAATCCTACTTGCTTGAACTCGTCGCCGGAAAAATCGACAAAGCCGGTGAGGACCCTATCAAGACTGCCATTCGCGAAACAGAGGAAGAGGCCGGATTTGTAGTTCCCAAAAAAAACATGCGTTTGCTTTGTTCCTTTTTTGCTTCTCCGGGCTATACCACC
>JBIKKU010000392.1:0-3004 GCA_044360245.1 Flavobacteriales bacterium
GCGAGGAGGACCGCAAAACCAAAGGAGGCGGACTGGAAGCGGAGAACGAGTACATCAGCATGGAAAGCCTCTCGCGTAAGGACTATTTCGAACGCTGCAATAAAGGTGAAATCGAAGACGCCAAAACCTTATTGGCAGGTTTATGGTTACAACAAATGCAAACATTTTAATTGTTGTAATTACAACGAAATGAGTTTTTTGCGGCGACCAAATTCCGGACATGAGCCGTTATATACTACTTGCCATTGCACTGCTTACGTGCACAAATTCCTTTGCACAAAAGAAAACCTGGAAAGATAAGCTTGCGGAAATTGAACAAATTCCGAACGATTCCATTAAAGCATCCGAATTGAATGACCTTTGTGTCAAGATCTCCGGAAAAAACATTGAAGATGCAAAGTTTGTTGCCGAAAAAATAAAAGCAATTTCTCCTTTTACAGCACATGCCGAAGGTGAGTACCTGCAAGCCATTGCGGTGATTTACCGCAGAAAAAAGGAATACAAAACCTCGATCGAATACTTCAAAAAGGCCATTCAGAAATACCAGACCTACAACAATTTCGATGCTATTGTAAACAGCGAGGCCACGATTGGTGTTTTGCTCTACGAAAGCGACAACAAAAAAGAAGGACTTGCCTATTTCCAGAAATCCATTGAAACAGCTAAAAAATCGGGCATTCCGGAGATCATTGACGATGCCTATGCCCAATATTCCGGTTGTTTGGCCAATGCAGGAGATTATGCCGGAAAACTTCGGGTGTTGAATGAAAAATTACATTTTTTCGAACAAACCAAAGAAAGCGACCCGCTAAATTATGCGGGAGTATTGATTGAACTCGCCTATCATTTCTTCCACATGGACCGCAACCAGGATGCGCTGAAATACATTCTGGACGCCAATCCCTATGTCGATAAAGCGAACAATGAGTTTCAAATGCTCGATTGCTACAACACCACCGGAGCCATTTACAAGAACCTGAAAAAAATGCCGGAAGCAATCACGTATTTTCACAAAACCATCGAATTGCTTGAAAAGCCCGGAAGTCAATACAAACACTTTCTCGGCACTTTGTACATCAATTTGGGGATTACCTAATACGAAATGGGCGATTATGCCAAGGGATTTGAATACAAGAAAAAAGGATTGGAAGATTGTATCCGCACCGACGACGAACGTTGTCAATACAATTCCTATGTAGCTATCGGAATTGATTTGGCAGAAATGAATAAAGATTACCCCAAAGCCATCGAGTACTTGTCTGCCGCAGAAAAAATGGGCACGCAACACGCCGATTTATACAACCTGCAATACTTGTACAAAGGCATGTACCTCTCGCATGCAGGCATTGGTGAATTTGCGAAAGCTTACGATTACCAAAAAAAATACCTCGAAATACGCGACAGTACTTTGAATTCGGAAAAACAAAAACAAATCAACGAACTGGAAGCGAAATACGAAAACGAAAAAAAGGAACAGCAAATTCAGGTACTCAACCGCGACAATAAAATCAGTCAGCTGCAACTCATTCGTCAGAAGGAAACCCTCACTTTACAGGAAGCCGAAAACGAAGCCAAACAAAAATCGATTTTGCTGCTCGAGAAAGAATCTTCCCTTAAAGAAGCAGAACTTGAAAAGGAAAAATCGAAATCCGAAGCCGAACGCAACAAAGCGGCCTTAGCCAACCAGCAAAAAGCTGCTGCCGAAATGGAAGCCGCGAACCAACGTAAAATCGTTTACCTCTTTGCAGGAGGTTCATTGTTGCTGGTGTTTTTTCTTTTCTCCCTCTACCACGGATACCGTCAGAAGAAAAAAGCCAATGAAGAAATTCTGCAACAGAAAAAAATCATTGAACACCAAAAAGAAATTGTGGAAGAGCGCAACAAGGAAGTCACCGACTCCATCAATTACGCCAAACGCTTGCAAGAAGCCATTCTTCCTCCTGTTCCTTTTATCAAGGAATTTCTGCCCCAAAGTTTTGTGTATTATCAACCGAAGGATATTGTGGCCGGCGATTTTTTCTGGATGGAACATACGCATGCACCTCATGAAAAAGGAAAAGTATTTTTTGCCGTGGCAGATTGTACCGGACATGGTGTGCCCGGTGCAATGGTGAGTGTGGTTTGTTCCAATGCACTCAATAGAGCGGTAAAAGAATTCGGCATTACCGAACCCGGAAAAATTTTGGATAAAGTCACCGACCTCGTTCAAGCTACTTTCAGCCGCAGCGAAAATCAGGTGCGCGACGGTATGGACATTTCCATTTGCGCGATCGATTTCGCAAGCATGAAATTGCAATGGGCGGGCGCGAACAATCCTTTGTGGGTGATCCGCAGCAAGGAACTGCTTGAATTTAAACCCAACAAACAACCTGTTGGACATTTCGAAAACCGTGTGCCATTCCAAACACACGAAATGGAACTGCAACGCGAGGATGTGTTGTACTTGTTTTCCGATGGTTATGCCGACCAATTCGGAGGTGAACATTTACCGGGCGGAAAAGCAGGCGGAAAAAAATTCAAAGAGTCGAACCTCAAAAAACTCCTCCTGGAAATTGTTCAGGAAAAACCCGAAACACAAGAACAAAAACTTGCGGAAACCATTCAACAATGGATGGGCAACCTCGAACAACTCGACGACATCTGCATTATGGGTGTACGCGTAGCTTAAGCAGGCAACCATCCGGCCAAAGCCAAACGGATATCGCCATAGGTATACTCGCTTCCTAACACTTCGAGAATGGGAGTAAGGTTGGTGGTCGACAATTCTTTTGCTGCTTTGCGAATAGCATGTACTTTATCTTCGGGAAGGAGTTCCAAAACATCCAAGTCGCCCGAAGCAATTTTTTTGGACAGATGATTTTCGATGGTGCTCTCCGATAAACCTCGATGCACGGCGATTTCCGACACACTCATTTTTTCGCGAAACAAATTAAAGGTCACATCAAACGTAGAGAGTTTCGGCTCCTTTTTTGTTTTTTCTTTTTTGCCGCGCGTCGATTTTTTT
>JBIKKU010000162.1:0-6867 GCA_044360245.1 Flavobacteriales bacterium
GCGGGTCTACTATTTTCTGATATATTTGTTCCCTGAAAAAAAGAACAGATGTCGTTTACTTCCTTCCGGTCTATAGGTTTTATTACCACTATTTCCATCTTAATGATGCTTTTTTTGCAAAGCTGTGGAGATGGCAAGATTCATGAAGGAACTGTGGAATATGAAGTGTCCTATCCCTATTTCAATAAAGAAGGAAGTTTTTTAAGCAGCATGTTGCCACAAAAAGCAACGTTCCGTTTTAAAGGAAACAAATGGATGATGCAAGTTAAACGCGGAAGGGCTTTTTCGAGTGCGTTTATTGTGGATTGTGAAGCAAAAACCATGACCACCCTGTTTCAGTTTGGTTCCAAGAAGAAATATTCTGTTATGACTGAGGCAGAAGTGCTGAAACGTCGTGATGAAAAGTTCCCCAAGCCATCTTACATGCACACCAACGAAGGTGATTCGATTGCAGGATTTTTCTGCCGTAAAAGTATCGCCCTGTTTGAAGAATTGGGACAACCCGAAGCCACACTTTATTATACCGACGCCATTGGCATTGAAAATCCGAATTGGTGTTTCCCTTACCATGAAATTACAGGAGTGTTTATGGTATACGAGTTGGAACAATGGGGATTAAGAACTCGATTTACAGCAGAAAAATTTGATCCTGCACCTGTTGAGGACAGTATGTTCGAAGTTCCTTCGGGATACAAAAAAGTCCCGGTTGCCGATTTGGAAAAAGAGATGGAAGAAATGTTTGGAGCCATCGTAAAATAAACCATCATGAGAAAAGTAGTTGCATTTGTTCCGCTGATCCTGCTGGGTTGGGTGATGACTATTGCCGCCGGCGGAAAAACAGAAGCAGGATTTGAAGGTGTGATCACCTATTCCATGTCTTATGAGGAACTACCCGAAGAACTTCAGAGTTCGGCTTCCATGTTGCCTAAGGACATGACGATGTACCTCAAACCGGGCATGTCTCGCATTGAGCAAAACGGTTTGGGAAAAATCGTTTTCTTGATGAAGAAAAAGGAAAATGAGTTTTACATGCTCATGGACATGATGGGAGATAAAACGGCTTACAAAGGAACATTGGATGAATTGAAAGACACTACAGCAGAGCGCATTCCAGTTGTAAAAGAAACAGAAGAAACCAAGGTCATTGCCGGATACACTTGCAAAAAAGCTGTGGTTACTTATCCGAATGAAGATCCAAGCGATGTTTGGTATACCGATTCCATTCCGGGTGGATTAACCAGAGACATGTCTTTCATCAAAGGTTTTCCCATGGAATACACCCGAAAAACAAGGGGAATGTCGATTCTTATGACGGTTACTTCCATTAAAAAGGAAAAGCTTTCCGGTAAACTGTTTGAACTTCCTTCAGGGTACACGGTTAAACCATACAGCGAATTCAAGAAATTGCAAGGGGGCTAATCGCTCCCTTTTTTATTTCCGATTAACATATCCCTGTTGACACTCCTTGTTTTTGAGTGCCTTACTGCAGTGTTATTCCCTGTATTTTAGGCGTTCAATGGCTGCCAAAAAGAACCGATTTATTGAGCCTGCTGAACAGGAAGAACCTGTGAAGAAGGAACGCCGTGAAAAGCGCGAAAAAACTGAAACACAAAAGGAGACCAAACCCGTTTCCGAACGTGTACCGCTTACAGAAAGGTTTGCTTTTCTTCAGGATGAACGTTTCAGGAAAATTCTTGGTGGCTTTTTGTTGTTGTCTTCTTTTTATTTGCTGATTGCTTTTACGAGTTATTTGTTTACCTGGCAAACCGATCAGGATACAGTGGATGGTCAGTCGATGTTTGGATTTTTATTCAGCGGCGAAGAAATCAAAGTCGAAAACTGGTTAGGGAAATTAGGTGCTTGGGTCTCTCACACTTTTGTGCACCGTTGGTTTGGAATAGCATCCTTTCTTTTTGTGCTGAATTTTTTTGTTTTCGGATTTCGCGCCATTACAGAAATAACCTTGCTCCCCGTCAAGAAAATGCTTCGTCTTTCTTTGTTGGGATTGCTGATTGTTTCCGCAACGCTTGGATTTTTCTTTCATTCAGGGAATTGGATGTTTTTAGGCGGTGCATTTGGTTATCACCTCAATGAGTGGTTGTTTTCTTCGGTAGGAACCATAGGTACGCTCATCCTGTTGTCTTTCGCCTATTTCATCATTGTTGTCGTGTACTTCAATCCGAGTTTTGCGCGTAAAAAAGGGGATGCTGTTTTGGAGGAAGTTCCTCCTGTGGACGAATCGGGTAAAATCAATGTTTTTAATCCCATTCGTAAAGAGGAAATTCTTGAAGAACAGACATCAGAAACTATTGATTTGATGAAGAAAAATCCGGATACGCTCAAAGCTTCTGAAGTGGATGATGCAATCATGGATGAAGTCATTGTGGAGAAGGTGCTTGTTGCGGAGCGTTTGGAAGAAATTCGAAAAGAGGAAGAAATAGAGCAAGCTGTTGTCCATACGGAACAATCGCAAGATCTCGAAATAACCGGAGCTGTAGAAAAAACAGTAGATAAATCGGAAGAGTTTTTCATCGAAGTTCCCGATCATGGAGAAGGTGAACTGAAAGAAGATGAAGTAGCAAAACGATTGGAAGAATTTGGAGAGTACGATCCGACACTCGAATTGAGTTCTTACAAATTGCCTTCGCTTGATTTACTTGAATCCTACGGTGGAGGAGGAATTACCATCAACAAAGAAGAACTTGAGGACAATAAAAATCGGATTCTCGAGACTTTGAAAAATTACAACATCGAGATTGCAAAAATTAAAGCAACCGTTGGTCCAACCGTTACCCTCTACGAAATTGTTCCTGCTCCCGGTGTGCGTATTTCAAAAATTAAAAATTTGGAAGACGATATCGCTTTGAGTTTATCTGCTTTAGGTATTCGTATTATCGCGCCAATTCCCGGTAAAGGCACCATTGGTATCGAGGTTCCGAATTCCAAACCCGAAACCGTTTCAATGCGGAGTGTTGTAGCTTCCGAAAAGTTCCAATTGAGTGAAATGGAATTGCCGGTGGTGTTGGGAAAAACCATTTCGAACGAAACTTTTGTAACCGACCTTGCCAAAATGCCTCACTTGTTGATGGCAGGTGCAACAGGTCAGGGTAAATCGGTTGGATTAAATGCCATTCTGGTTTCGATTCTTTACAAAAAACATCCATCGCAGGTGAAGTTTGTATTGGTCGACCCGAAAAAGGTTGAGCTTACTTTGTTTAACAAAATTGAACGTCACTTCCTCGCCAAACTTCCCGATACAGAGGAAGCGATTATTACGGAAAACAAAAAAGTAGTGCACACCATCAATTCACTTTGCATCGAAATGGATGCACGTTATGAATTGCTCAAGGATGCGGGTGTGCGGAACATTAAAGAATACAATGCCAAATTCATTCAGCGTAGGTTGAATCCGGAACACGGACATAAATTCCTTCCTTATATCGTATTGGTGGTTGATGAGTTTGCCGACCTGATTATGACGGCAGGAAAAGAAGTAGAGACGCCCATTGCTCGTCTTGCACAGTTGGCGCGTGCGATTGGAATACATCTTATTATCGCTACACAGCGTCCATCCGTGAATATTATCACCGGTGTAATCAAGGCGAATTTCCCGGCGCGTATTGCGTTTCGTGTGACTTCCAAAATCGATTCGCGCACCATTTTGGATTCGGGTGGAGCGGAGCAATTGATTGGTCGTGGAGATATGCTATTCAGCACCGGAAACGATTTGATTCGTATTCAGTGTGGATTTGTGGATACGCCTGAGGTCGATAAAATTACCGAATACATTGGCGGTCAGCGTGCTTATCCAAGCGCATTTCTTTTACCGGAATATGTAGATGAAAATGCTGAGGAAAAGGGAAGTGCCGTAGATGGAGATGATTTGGATGATTTGTTCGAAGACGCCGCGCGCATCGTAGTCAGCACACAACAAGGTTCTGCATCCATGCTTCAGCGTAAACTTAAACTCGGTTACAACCGTGCAGGTAGAATTGTAGATCAGTTAGAAGCCGCAGGAATTCTTGGTCCTTTTAAAGGCGCCAAAGCCCGTGAAGTGATTTTCAAGGACATGCAAAGTTTAGAACAATACCTTGGCAATATGCGCAATAAGGATATGCATCCTTAAAGCGTTTTCGGTTTAATTCCTTCTTTTTTTGAAATGTTTAGCTCAATTAATCCCTAATTTTGAGTTTGGAACAGTTTTTGAAATAATCCCGAAAAAGACATTTACATGAAAACCCTCTTCATTACTGCAGCCTTGATATTCACCGGAATAGCCGGGTTTGCACAGGACAAAGACCCCAAAGCGAAAGCCGTGTTGGACGAGGTCAGCAAAAAAATAAAATCCTATACCTCTTTTTCAGTGGAATTCAGTTCCAACATGAAAAATTCGGGTGGAGCAAACGAAAACATTAGCGGAAAAGCCATCATTAAAGGCAATAAATACATTATTGAATCCGGGAATCAGAAAATTCTTTGTGATGGTAAAACCGTATGGACCATCATGCACAAGGAAAAAGAAGTTTATCCTAATCCTTTGGAAGAAGGCGATGCAGAAGATCAACTGTTGAATCCGACCAAAATGTTTACTATTTGGGAAAAGGACTTTAAATACCGTTGGATAAAGGAAGAAGTTGTTGCCGGCGTAACCTTGGTTGAAATTCACCTCTTTCCAATGAATCCTGCCAAAAGCAAATTCCACACGGTGATTGTAAAAATCAATAAGGCCACAAATGAATTACATACGGTAATCGTTAAAGGAAAAGACGGTGATGTGCTCACTTACAAGTTGTTAAAACTAACACCAAATGTTCCCGTGAACGATGCGGATTTCAAATTTGACAAAGCAAAATATCCCGGATATACGGTGATTGAATAATTCAACCAAAATACTTACAAGCCCCGGCCGAAAACCGGGGTTTTTGTTTTTATTTTTGATCACATGGGAGGAATTCGAGATCGTGATCACCAATGCATTTGGCATCCGTTTACGCAAATGCAATTGGAACCTTATGCTTTGCCTGTGCGATCTGCACATGGGGCGACGCTTGTTCTGGAGGATGGATCAACATTGATTGATGGTATCTCATCCTGGTGGGTAAACATTCATGGTCATGCGCATCCCCATATTGCCAAAGCCATTGCGCAACAAGCCACACAATTGGAGCAAGTCATTTTTGCCGGCTTCACGCATGAACCTGCAGTTCGTCTTGCGGAAAAACTCATTGAAATTTTACCCGGAGAAATGGGCAAAATTTTCTTTTCCGATGATGGTTCTACATCGGTGGAAGTTGCACTTAAAATGGCGCTTCAATATTTTTACAATAATGGTGAGGAACGAAAAGCTATTCTTGCTTTTGAAGATGCTTACCATGGCGATACTTTTGGAGCGATGTCGGCCGGTGGAAGATCTGCTTTTTCTGCTCCTTTCGATGCTCATTTGTTTGATGTCGATCATTTACCTCTTCCTTTAAAAGGCAATGAACAAGCCTGTTTGGAACGTTTGAAAACCTTGCTTTCCCAAAAGAAATACGCCGCATTTATTTTCGAACCTTTGGTGCAGGGGAGTGCGGGTATGCGGATGTACGGTGCAGGGGTGTTGGAAGAGATTATGGACTTATGCAAAGAACATGGTGTGTTGCTCATTGCCGATGAGGTGTTTACCGGATGGGGTAGAACAGGAACCATGTTTGCTTGTCACCAATTGGATATTCAACCCGATTTGGTTTGCGTTTCAAAAGGACTTACGGGTGGTTTTCTCCCCATGGGCATAACGGCATGTAAGCAGTTTATTTACGATGCGTTTTTATCGGGAGAAAAAACCAAAGCTTTGTTTCATGGTCATTCGTATACGGCCAATCCAATTGCATGTGCTGCTGCTTTGGCTTCGCTGGAATTGTTTGATGAAAACACATGGAAATCGATTGAAGGAATTCATCGTGCTCATATTGCATTTGCTCACGAATTGGAAAATCATCCGCGTTTGTTGGAAGCAAGAGTATGCGGAACCATTTTGGCATTGGAGTTTAAAACCGATCAACATTCAGGTTATTTCAATTCCTTGCGCGATGAGATGTATGCCTATTTCATCAAAAAGGGCCTCTTGTTGAGGCCCCTTGGAAATGTTTTATATGTTTTGCCTCCCTATTGCATTCGAGAGGAAGAATTGCAGAAAATATATTCGGCAATCCGGGAATTTCTGAATTAACCGTTGGTCACCTGATTGTAAAGCGCAACGTATTCTTCATTGCCTTTAATCGGATCGCCATTTTCGTCTTTTACGTTTTGGTAGTATTGGTAGCCAAGGCTGATGATTTGTTTAGCGCCTGGTTTGTCTTTTACTTTCAACAAGTATTTGGTGTATTCCATCAAAGTGTAACGAAGGAAAGTTTGATCAGGCTCACAGAGGTCGTTGAAATTCTGAATCTTTTTCACCAAATCAACACCTGTTGTAGTGCTTTTTACACCATTGGTTTTGTCTTTCAATTCCAATTCCATAACACCTTTTAAAATCCATGCACCTGGATTCAATTCATCGAACTGAACAACTTTCTTGATGATACCGGAAGCTTTTTTCGCATCACCGGAAGAGTAGTAATTTTCGGTTTGCTCGAAATAGAATTTTTTCATTTCGCAGAAAAACTCATCGGCTTCTTGTTTGTAAACATTGCCTTTGTCTTTCTTTTTGTATTTCACTGCATAACTCAAAGCATCGGTTTCTGCTTTTTTGTATTGCTCCTTGGACTTCAAGGTCTCATCCAGAGAAATACGGAAGAGGGCTTTTGAAAGGTAGAGGTAAGGAAGCGGATCGTTTTTGGTTTTATCCTTGGTAGTATATTTCTCTGCTTTTTCAGCGAGTTTTTCGTA
>JBIKKU010000163.1:0-6840 GCA_044360245.1 Flavobacteriales bacterium
GAAAACCAAGGATTGGCATACCCTGCGACGTAAAGCCAAGCGTATCCTGTATGCGACGGAAATGATAGGGAAGGTGAATGGTATTCCCGTGAAAACGCTGAAGTCCTTTGCACAGGAAGCCGGAGAATGGCACGACCTTGAACTTTTTCGCATCTTGTTAAACGAGTCGAAATTTCCCCGTAAACGCGAAACATTGGATGCTGTTGAAGTCGGGTTAAACAAGAAGTTTAAAAAGCTTAAAACGACTGGAAATCAATTGGCTTGACGAGTTTCTGTTTCGGTTTTCTAACATCTGAGGCTTTTCAGGTGAAATCGGGAGGTATTTGCTTTGTTTCGGGTTAATTTCCTTGTAAATTATGCTCGCAAATCAAAACAAGCCTATGAGAAAGATCTACTTCGCACTTGCCCTCTTGTTGGGTGCCGGATCCTTTTCCACGTTGAATGCACAAACGGTGTATTCGGATTATGTGGATGGAAAAATCTGGTTTAAACTCAAGGACCATGCAGTGGTAAATGCTCCCGGATTTCGTACCGGAAAAGAATCCATGGTGAACTACCAGCAATTGGATTTTAATACCATCGATTTTTTACAACCGGTGGTCGACCATCACCAGGTTACCCGTTTGGCGCGTCCCTATTGGATGGTAAAAAACGATACCAAAATTTCCAATGTGTATTTGTTGGAGTTTACAGATATCCATCAGATTGATGTGATTCTTTCCAAACTTAAAGCATCCGGTATGGTGGATTACGCCGAGCGTGTGCCGCTGACCAAATCTTTCCTTACGCCGAACGATCCAAGTTACAACAGCTCTACACAATGGGGATTGTTCCAGATCAATGCGGCACAGGCATGGAATGTATCCACAGGAAATGCTTCTGTTGTGGTTGGTGTTGTTGATGATGCGGTGCAAATCAATCATCCCGACCTTTCTGCAAACATTTATACCAATACAGCAGAAGTGGCAAATAACGGAATTGATGATGATAACAATGGATATGTAGATGATCGTCAAGGTTACGACGTTGCCGATTTGGATGGCGACCCTTCTCCTCCGAGTTCTGCATTTGACCACGGAACACACGTTGCGGGAATTGTGGGTGCACGTTCCAACAACAGTGTTGGTGTGGCTTCCATTGGGTATGGTATTAAACTGCTTGCGGTGAAATCTACCAATTCTGCATCTTCGGTGACCAATGGTTACGATGGTGTTGTTTATGCCGTAAACATGGGCGTGGATGTCATCAACATGTCATGGGGTGGAACCGGAAGTTCTACCACTGCACAAAACATCATTACTTGGGCATCCAATCAGGGAATTGTGTTGGTTGCTGCTGCTGGTAACGATAACGATAATGTCTTGCATTATCCTGCGGCCTATACCGAATGTATTGCTGTTGCATCAACTTCAACCGGTGATGCGCGCTCTTCTTTCTCCTGTTATGGAACATGGGTAGATGTTGCTGCTCCGGGTTCATCCATTTATTCTACGATTCCGGGAAGTGCTTATGCTTACAAGCAAGGTACATCCATGGCTTCACCTATGGTGGCGGGATTGGCAGCGTTGATCAAGTCGGTAAATACCGGAATGACTGCAGCAGATATTCGTAACTGTATTCTTTCGACTGCTGACAATATCGATGCAGCAAATCCTTCGTTTATCGGCCAATTAGGATCGGGTCGTATCGATGCTTTTGCAGCGGTTACTTGTGCTTCAGCGACATTGGCTTATCCTCCGGTGGCTGATTTTTCGGCGAACCTGACAACCATATCCGCGGGTGCTTCTATCAACTTCACCGATTTGAGTATTTATAATCCAACTTCATGGAATTGGTCCTTCACCGGTGGTACGCCTGCAACATCAACTTCACAAAATCCGGCAAACATTACGTACAATACACCGGGGACCTATGCCGTGTCTTTAACCGCAACCAATGCGAATGGAAACGATGTAGAAACCAAAACTGCTTACATCACCGTTAATCCGCAATCGGGTTGTGATACCTTGAATTGGTCCAACATGCCCGCAGAAGGAGGTTCGTGGACTTTAACCCAATATTATACCGGAGCTTCAGTTGGAGCGGATGGATGGATCAATGGGATGAACGTTTTTCTGGACAAAGAAAAAGCTGCGTATTTCGATGCATCGGCCAATACACAAAACTACATTGTGGGTTGTTTCATTGCTTTTGGAGAAGCTTATTCTGCCAATCAAAACAAAGTCGTTCCCATTAAAGTTTACAACCAAACCGGTTCTAATCCGGGAACTGTTTTAGGAACGTATAATCTTACCATGGGTGAAATCATGGGAGATGTTTCCGGAAGTTTTTTCACGTATGTTCAATTTGCGACACCTATTGCAGTACCTGCCAACCGTAAGTTTTATATTGCGGCGGATTTGAGCAATTTGCAATGGACAGCGGGTGTTAAAGACACCTTGTCAATTGTTTCAAATTCAAATGGTCAAACAACTCCATCGGCGATTTGGGAAAAACAATCCGATAATTTATGGTACCAATATGGTACTGCAGGTTCTTGGGGATTGAATGCTTCATTGGCAATTTTCCCATTCATGACTTCGAATCCTGCAAGTGCGAACATTACATCGAGTGGGACAACCGTTTGTGCGGGACAAAGTTTGAATTTTGATGCAACAGGATCTACCTATGAAGATGATATGTTGTGGACGTTCCTCGGTGGATCGCCATTGCAATCTCAAAACATCACACAAAATGTGTTCTTCAACACGGCCGGAACTTACCGCACTTATCTGGAAGTATTGGGCGGCGGATGCGGAATGTATGCTGTCGATTCAGTTGACATCACTGTAAATCCAACACCTTCCATTAGTGTGTCAACGAGCACTGATACTATTTGTCCAGCAGGATCTGCAAACCTTAGCGCAACATCCACTGCAACATCTTACAGTTGGTCACCTGCAACGGGATTATCGAGCACCACCATTGCTAATCCGGTGGCTTCTCCAACGAATACAACTACCTACACCGTAACAGGAACATTAGGTTCTTGCTCACGTACTTCAACCATTACGGTAACTGTAGATAATATTCCTCCGGTTGCAAGTGTGTTGTTGCCATCCAGTTTGTGTATCAATGCACCTATTGCATTTAACGGTGCAATTTCCGACCACGCGAACAGTTATGCGTGGACCTTCACCGGTGGAAGTATTTCATCTTCAACAGCAGCGACACCATCAGTAACCTATACCACTGCAGGTTCTTACGCTGTAACACTGGATGTGACTTCACTTTGTGGATTTACGGATGACACAACGTTCAACGTGAATGTGATTGATTGTGCGAGTGCAGTAAACGAACTCGGAAGCGAACAAGTTGCGGCTTATATGAACAACACTACCAATCATTTGATGATTACTTGGAATCTTGCTTCAGCAGAACCAATGCAAATGATGATCAGCAATGCCATTGGTCAGGTGGTTTATACAGCAACCGAAAACAACACTACTTCCGGTAATATCAATGCCATTGATATGTCGAACGTAAACGCAGGCGTGTATTTCCTTACCATCAGCAACGGCACACAAAAAACTACTTACCGCTTCATGCGCTAAGTCCAATCCCTTTGAAAAAGCCCCGAAGTATGCGCTTCGGGGCTTTTTGTTTTTGTACTTTTGCAAAGCTACTTCATCGCTGCTTGTCTTGTGCATGCAGAGGAAAGTCCGGGCAGCACAGAGCGCCGCACTACCTAACGGGTAGGCTTCTCACCGGAAACAGTGGGGGGACAGAAAGTGCCACAGAAAACAATACCGTCCGCCGAAAGGCAGATAAGGGTGAAAACGTGAGGTAAGAGCTCACGCGTATGCCGGCAACGGTATGCGGGGTAAACCTTGCGGGCTGAAAGGCCATGTAGGTCACGAATGCCGGTTCGTCCGGCGGGGGGACTGCTCGTTCTCCGAGACCGTTCTGCGGTACGTCGTGATGGGTAGGCTGCTTGAGTCTGCGTGTGAATGCAGACCTAGATAAATGATGAAGATCCTTCGGGATACAGAACCCGGCTTATGGCTCAGTTTGACCCTGTTTTTCGCGCAAGCGAGAAACGGGGATCGAATTGAATGACTAGGGCAAAAGCTGTTTTTTTGAAGGAATAGCTGATTTTTTTTCTTTACTATTGCATCATGAAATTTATCCGCCATAACCATCATCATGCTCTGCTTTGCAGTTGAGAGGTGGCTTTGGCATTAAATAATTTTGCATTTTGAGGCTCCTTTCATCAGGGGCCTTTTTTTGTTTGGTATAAATGGAAAAAAGAAAAAAACTATGATACGATTGGCAATTCAAAAATCCGGGCGACTCAGTGAAGGGACCTTGGAATTATTGCGTGACTGCGGTATTTCCGTTCAAAATGGGACGAGCAGTTTAAAATGTATGGCTTCAAATTTCCCAATGGAAGTTTTGTTTCTGCGTGATGATGATATTCCGCAATACGTTTCTGATGGCGTTGCAGATATTGGAATCCTTGGGCAGAATGTAGTGGTGGAAAAAGCAAAAAACATTCGCGAGGTTTTGCCGCTGGGCTTTTCAAAATGCCGTTTGTCGCTGGCCATTTCCAAAGGTGATGAATACACGGGTTTGGAATGGTTCAACGGAAAAAACATTGCGACTTCATATCCGAAGTTGTTGTCGGATTATTTGCAAAAGCACGGGATTACTGCTGCTATTCACGAAATCAGTGGTTCGGTGGAAATTGCTCCGGGCATTGGATTGGCAGAAGGAATTTGTGATATTGTCAGCTCCGGAAGTACTTTGTTTTCGAATGGATTGAAGGAGGTTGAAGTTGTCTTTCGTTCGGAGGCGGTGTTGGTTTCCGGTGGCGATTTGTCTGCGGAAAAACAACAATTGCTCGATAAATTAATCTTTCGAATCAATGCGGTAAAAGCTTCCCGAAACAATAAATACGTGTTGTTAAATGCACCAAATGATCGTTTGCAAGATATCATCAAGGTATTGCCGGGAATGAAATCACCAACGATTTTGCCGCTTGCTGAGGAAGGCTGGAGTAGCGTGCATTCGGTAATGTCTGAAGATCGTTTTTGGGAAGTGATTGATGCATTGAAAGAAGCGGGAGCACAGGGAATCCTGATTGTTCCTATTGAAAAAATGGTAGTCTAATTTTCTTATCATGAAAATTTTTGAATATCCTGAAAAGGCATTGTGGTCGGAGATTTTGCGTCGTCCCGAAAAAGATGTGCTGCATTTGGAACAAACGGTTGCGATTGTTTTTGATGAGGTAAAATCCATGGGCGATCGCGCGGTTCGGAAAAACACCAAACAATACGATAACATCGAATTAGCGGATTTGGAAGTCCCTCGTGAGGAGTGGGATAAAGCAGAAGAAAAACTGAGTCGTGCGCTGCGGAATGCGATGGATATTGCGCGGAACAACATCGAAAAATTTCATGCTTCGCAAAAGGAAGAAGTCAAAATGGTGGATACCATTCCGGGGGTGACGTGCTGGAGAGAAAGTAAAGCGATTGAAAAAGTCGGATTGTATATTCCCGGCGGAACTGCTCCTTTATTTTCTACGGTTTTGATGTTGGCTGTTCCTGCAAAGCTTGCGGGATGTAAGGAGATTGTGATGTGTACGCCTCCGGATAAAGATGGTAATGTGAATCCTGCGATTTTATATGCGGCAAAATTATCGGGGGTGACCAAAGTTTTTCGGGTGGGAGGAATTCAAGCCATTGCAGCAATGACGTTCGGAACGGAAAGTGTACCAAGAGTGTATAAAATTTTCGGACCGGGAAATCAATATGTCACCGCGGCCAAACAATATGCACAGCGCAAAGGAATTGCGATTGATATGCCTGCCGGTCCTTCGGAGGTTTTGGTTTTGGCTGATGATTCTGCCGACCCCGAATTTGTGGCTGCAGATTTATTGTCGCAAGCGGAACATGGATCCGATTCTCAGGTGGTGGTGCTTTGCTTTTCGATGGATTTTGCGCTTCGTGTTCAATCGGAAATTGATGTGCAACTGGAACAACTTCCGCGTAAAGAAATTGCTTTGGGTGCATTGGAAAATAGTCGTGCGATAGTGGTAAGAAATGAACGGGAAGCCATTGAACTCATCAATGCTTATGCTCCCGAACACCTTATCATCTCTGTTGAAGATGAGGGTGAATACCTGGATGAAATTCAAAATGCAGGTTCAGTGTTTATCGGAAAATATACGCCTGAAAGTGCCGGTGATTATGCATCGGGTACCAATCATACTTTGCCGACCAATGGATACGCAAGGGCTTTCAGTGGTGTGTCGCTGGATAGTTTCGTGAAAAAAATGACTTTTCAACGTATTTCACCAAAAGGTTTGCAATCACTTGGTCCATCCATTGAAATAATGGCCGAAGCTGAACATTTGATGGCGCACAAACATGCGGTAAGTGTGCGATTAAAAAAATTAAGAGGAGAATAATATGTCCATTGATCCGTTGAAATTGATTCGTCCAAATATTGCTGCACTGGTTCCTTATGCCTCTGCACGCGATGAATACAAAGGCAAAGAAGGTGTGTTTCTGGATGCGAATGAACATCCGGTGGACTCCGGTTTGAACCGCTATCCCGATCCTTATCAACATGAGGTGAAAGAAATGTTTGGTGCTTTGCGTGGCATTGACCCTGCAAAAATTTTATTCGGCAATGGAAGCGATGAAGTTATTGATTTGATTTTTCGTGCTTTTTGTATTCCCGGTAAGGACAATGTCATCGTACTTCCACCAACGTATGGCATGTACAAAGTGTCGGCAGGAATCAATGATGTTGAGGTAAGAGAGGTTTTGCTCAATGAACAATTTCAACCTGAGG
>JBIKKU010000164.1:0-6839 GCA_044360245.1 Flavobacteriales bacterium
CAATCACCTTTACTACCGCCGTATCAATTTTACTGTTCCAGCAGGTTATAAAATTGCGCCCGAAAGCTTAACCAAATTGAAAATGGACGTTGAGCATAAAGTCGGTTCGGATGTAGCTTGTAAGTTTACTTCCGACTACAAACTGAATGGAAGTGAGCTCGTTATAGATTGCACCGAGTACTATGCGAAAATTGATATGCCTTTAGATCAGTTCGAAGGTTTCCGTAAGGTAATCAATGCAGCAGCCGATTTCAATAAAATTACCCTTGTTCTCGAGAAACAATAATGAATAGAAAATTAAAGCTGAATGAATTGGGTAGAGTAAGTACCGAAACATTCAAACAGCTTGAGAAAATTCCACTGGTGGTGATTCTGGACAACATCCGGAGTCACCACAATGTTGGAAGTGTCTTCCGCACTGCAGATGCCTTTCGCGTTGAAAAAATCATATTGTGCGGATATACTCCGGTACCTCCCCATCGTGATATTCATAAAACAGCACTTGGAGCTACCGATTCGGTTGAATGGTCATATTCAGAAAGTACTCTTGAAGCTGTAAATTGGGCCAAAGAGCAAGGATATACGACGCTTGCTGTTGAACAAACCGAAAATTCAGTGAAGCTTAATGAACTTGAGCCAAGTCAGTATAAAGGCCTTGCCTTGGTTTTTGGGAATGAAGTGGGTGGAGTGGAGCAGGAGGTCATCGACGCCTGTGATCAGGTGTTGGAAGTTCCCATGGAAGGAACCAAACATTCCCTGAATATTTCCGTTTGCGCGGGTATTGTGCTTTGGGAAGTATTCAACAAAATCCGAAGGAGTTAAGCAGCGTCCTTTTGCTTTGGTTTTTTCCTTAAGTTTAAGGTGAACACTTAACTCAATTGCTATGAAACGTCGTTTTTTGTTATCGGCTTTATCAGCCCTATTGGTGGTTTTTTCTGCATCCTTTGTGCTGAATGAAAAATCTGTTGCTTCTGACATTTGTCCCGCTTGTGCCTTCAAAGGATTCAAATTGTACGGTAAAGTGAAAGTCGTGGAGTCTTTCCCCGATATCAAAGTGCAAATTGTAGAGTCTTTTCCTGATCTTAAAGTAAAGCAAGTGACTTCCTTTCCCGACCAATGCGGTGAATGGCAGTTTGTGGAGTCTTTCCCTGATATAAAAGTGCAATTCGTGACATCCTTCCCTGATATTAAAATCAAATACGTGGAATCTTTTCCTGGTTGTAACTAAAAGCTTAGTTGGTATCAACTAAAGTCTTAGTTGTTAAATGCGATCGTGTTTCGGTCGCTTTTTTTGTTTTCCGGAGAACACTCCAATGCATCCCCGACTCCGTTTTTGAAAGGTTGAAATGATATACATCGAGATTTTCGATGATAGAAAATGGGATGTTTTTGGGGATGTTTTTTTGTTGCTTATGCGTATCCAGAATACGCAAGGTTTTCAAACAAGGGAAAGTCTTCACATCGAGCTGGTCCAAGGTATTGATACCGGAAACTTTGTACAGCCTCAAGGATTCCAGTTGTGTGTTTTTTGAAAAACTTGTGTAATCCAATTGCCATACATGAACCAAATGGATTTCCCTGAGCATTGGGAAAAGGTGGAAGGGAATGTCTTTCGCGCTTGACATGTTTATTTTTATACTGCGAATCGGGTTTTTGCTTAACAGTTTCCATTCCATCGGATTTAACTGAATGCCGTGATTGATTTCCAGATGCGTGAGCTGTCTGAATTGTTGCAGGTTTAATGGGTTTTCATGCTCTCCTTTTTCGTGATGCACATTCATAAGAAAAAGCTTTTTGATGTTTGGAAAGGAATCGCTAAGCACAGGTAAGGTGTTCTTTCCGGAAATGCGAATCACGCGCGTTTGTTGCCGTTTTTGCGGGTCCGACCAATCTTGCCAAAACTTCGTGCTATTGTTTTCGGTATAATAGGCGGATTTGGTGTTGGAGATTCCCCGGATACTTTCCAGGCAACCGCAGGCTTTGGACATGGCTTCTTGTTGCGATTGCACGTAATGGTTTTGAAAAGAAACGTCCTTGTGCAATTGAACAAACGAAATCGGCATATAGCCTGCAAGCATCAGCTTTATAAAAACAAACATGGCATCCTATTTTCCATAGAATGCCATGTATCTGAAATAGTAACATCAATCGATGATATCGAGCTTGGCGAATTTGAGTAATAATTGTTTTTGCCCCACTTCAGGAAAGAATACCGTTGCTTTCACATTCGGTTCCGTGCCTTCGATGCTCAATACTTTTCCTTTACCAAATTTTTCATGGCGAACATTTGTCCCCACTTGCAAATCTGCTGAAGAGGTTCCTTCACTGCTTGAACCGGAAGAACGCTCATCAATTTTTACCAGGTTTTTCTTTACCGGTGGAGGCTCAGGGGCAGGTGCTGCAGGTTTTTTTCGCACTTCTTTATCATCGCCGAATAAATTGTCTTTTTTGAATCCGCCCGGCTTATTGAATCCGCCACTTTTCTTGAAATCGCGGGTACCCCATTCGTCTTCAAAATCAAATGCTTTTTCTTTGGGAGCAGGAGGTAATTCCAGGTATTTGGTGTCAATCTCCTCAATGAAACGACTGGGTTCGCAGTGGGTTAAACTTCCCCAGCGGTAACGCGATTGCGCATAACTTAAATGACACCTTTTTTCGGCGCGCGTGAGTGCTACGTAAAACAGCCTTCGTTCTTCCTCGAGTTCCGTGCGCGAATTGAGCGACAATTGAGAAGGGAATAAATTCTCTTCCATACCGACAATAAACACGAAAGGAAACTCCAACCCTTTGGCGGCGTGGATGGTCATGAGCGTGACCTTATTATCACCCTCCGGATCGTTTTGATCGGCATCTGTAAGCAGCGCTACATCGATAAGAAAATCGGTAAGTGTTCTTGGTTCTTCTTCTGTTGCGTTTTCAGAAAATTCTTTAATCCCGTTCAACAGCTCTTGAATGTTCTCGTAGCGGCTAACACCCTCGGGCGATTTATCGTCGTACAAATCTTTGAGAATTCCGCTGGAAGTAGCAATTTGACTGGCTAGTTCATAAGCAGGAACAGTGTTCATTTGCGCCTTGAAACTTTTGATCATGGTCGCAAATTCTTTCACCTTATTGAGCGAACCTCCATTGGCGCGAACCTGGTACATTTCGGGAAGTTCAACCACATTCCAAATCCCGGTTTGGTTTTCGGATGCAGCAACGATCAAGGCGTCAACCGTAGTATCTCCAATACCGCGTTTGGGATAATTGATGACACGTTTCAACGCTTCCTCATCGTTATGGTTGGCCGTTAAGCGGAAATAGGCAAGAAGATCCTTGATTTCTTTGCGCTGGTAAAACGATAATCCACCGTAAATGCGGTACGGAATATTCATTTTGCGCAGCGATTCCTCGAACGAACGGGATTGTGCATTGGTGCGGTAAAGAATCGCAAAATCTTTTGGCAACGCGCGCTCCTGATGTTGTATGTTTTGTATTTCCTCTGTAATGATTCTCCCTTCTTCATTGTCGGAAACCGCACGAAAAACTTTGATCGGATTTCCTTCTTCGTTGGAAGTCCAAACGTTTTTCTGAATTTGCTCTTTGTTTTTTTGAATCACGCTGTTTGCCGCATGAACAATGACTTTGGTAGAGCGGTAATTTTGTTCGAGTTTGTAAATTTTATAATCGGGATAATCTTTTTTGAAGTTTAGAATGTTCTGAATATTGGCGCCACGGAAAGCATAAATACTTTGTGCATCATCACCCACCACGCAAAGGTTCTCGTACATGGCCGCCAGTTTTTTAACGATTAGGTATTGGGCATAGTTGGTATCCTGGTACTCATCTACCAAAATGTATCTGAATTTTTGCTGGTAACGGTGCAAAATATCCGGGAAATCGCGCAACAGTACATTGGTTTTAAAAAGCAAATCATCGAAATCCATTGCGCCTGCTTTAAAGCAACGTGTTTCATAGCGCTGGTAGATTTCTGCAGTAAGCGGCTTTCCGCTCATGCGGTCGTCGGCAATAAGGTCGGTATTGGTCGCATAAGCACCTGCACTGATAAGGTTGTTTTTGGCAGAAGAAATGCGGTTGTATACCAGTCCCGGTTTGTATATTTTATCATCCAGACTCATTTCGCGGATGATGTCTTTTACCAGGTTTTTGGCATCGGCTGTATCGTAAATGGTGAAATCCTTAGGATATCCGATACGATCGGCTTCTACGCGGAGGATTTTGGCAAAAACAGAGTGGAAGGTACCCATCCAAATGTTTTTGGCTTCGGAGGGACCAACAATTTTTCCAATACGGTCTTTCATTTCCCTTGCAGCCTTATTGGTGAAGGTCAGGGCAAGAATATGGAACGGGTCAACGCCTTTATTGATCAGGTGCGCAATGCGAAAGGTAAGAACGCGAGTTTTTCCGGAACCTGCGCCGGCGATTACCATCATCGGACCGTCGGTATTGACTACCGCATCCCGCTGTGGTTGGTTTAATTCCTCCAGGTATTTTTCATTCATGGCCCAAAAATAAGGAGAACCACGGCCTGATTTGGCTACGTTGATAAAATTTGAAAACACGTCTACATAAGGTTATATTTGTTTATGGCCGATAAGAAACCCAAACAAAAACCATCCAAAAGCCAGATTTCAACAAACGAGAAGGAATCGAGAGCTGTTGTGAATAAAACGGATCACTTCCGTCGCAACTTCTATCTATTGATTTTTGCTCTTTCATTTTTGTTTTATGGAAACACTTTGTGGAATGGATATTCTATGGATGATGATTTGGTAATCAAAGAACATCGTCTGGTCAAACAAGGCATCTCTGCCATTCCAAAAATTTTTGTCAGCAGGTATTCGGTAAATGAAAAACAGAGTTACGAATACCGTCCGGTAACCCTGGCAGTGTTTGCCATCGAATATCAGTTTTTTGGCGAAAAACCGGCTGTTGGACATTTCATCAACATTTTTCTTTACGCGCTCATTGGGATTGTTTTATTCGAAGTCATTTCCGCCATTTTTATCCATCACCACCGAATTCTACCTGCATTGGTAGTTTTTCTTTTCATGATTCATCCTATTCACTCTGAGGTGGTTGCCTCTATTAAAAATCGGGATGAAATGCTGGCAGTATTGTTTTCACTTTTGGCTATTTACAGGGTTATTAAATTTTCGGAGCGATCCAATCAATGGAGGCACATTATTTTTGTTTTCCTTTTTGTTTTGCTTGCGGCCCTCTCCAAAAAATCCGCAATCACCATTTTGGCCATTATTCCACTCGTTGTTTTTTTCATTTCTTCGAGAGAGAAATTTTCATTTTTGGCGTGGGCAAAGAAAAGTATCCTCCCTGTTTTGGCCGTTATTTTTGCTTTTGTATCCATTCGTTTGATTTTATTGTTCACCTTCGGTCATGGAACGGCTGAGCGTAACCCATTGTTTTTTGAAAATCCGCTTTACGTTGGCGGTTTTTCTTTCATAGATCGTATAGCCATTGGAGCAGGATGTTTTTGGTTTTACCTTCAGAAATTACTTCTCCCGTATCCACTGGTTTCTTATTATGGATATAATGCCTACGAACTAACAACATGGTCATCCCTTAACACTTGGCTTGGCTTGATATCAGGTATTGGGATTAGCATTTTGGCTATTCGCAATATTCATACAAGGGCACCTTGGATATTTGGTTGGTTGTATTTGGTAATTTCCATTTCAATGTTTACCAATGTGTTTGGTGCTGCGCCGGGCATTGTTGCAGAGCGTTTTGCTTTTTCGTCTTCCATTGGATTTTCGACAATAGTGGCATGGTTGATTTATCGATTTTTCTTTTCTGATCAGAAGGAAAATAAGGTTGCAATTCAACTTCCAAGCCAATTAAAGTTTATTGGCATTTTAGTGGTTTTGGTTTTCAGTGTATATGTTGTAAAAAGGAATTCGGATTGGAAGTCCACCTCAACGCTTTATTTGGCTGATGTTAAAAAAGCACCAAATTCAGCTAAGCTAAATTCACTCATGGGAACGGAGATTAGTAATTTGGTTTTGCTTTCCTTAAGAAGCAACGAAAACAAACTACCTCCGTCTGTATTTAAGCAAAAGGCCGATTCGGCAATAATGTATTTTGAAAAAGCTATCGCTGTGTATCCTAATTATGCAGCAGTGCATAATAATGTAGGAACTATTCAGATGATGGCAAAGGAGAATTATTTTAAAGCAAGATACCATTTCAAGCGCGCTGTTGAAATTGATTCGGCCTATACTCAAGCATTATTTAATCTCGGATTCGAATACCAGTTTGATCATGAAGTATTTGAGTCTTTGATGAATTCGTTTAAAGCCTTGTCTGCCGATAGTAATACTGCAACTTCACCTAAAGTTCTTTCTCAATCAGAAGTATGGAATTTGGGATTAGCTCTCCACAAGTCCCAAAAAGCAGCCTTGGGTCAATTACAATTGGTGCTGAGATCCAAATCCAAAGAAGAACTTGAAAACAAGCTTATCAATTTGGAACCAAACCTCAAAATGGCTGTAGAGACAAATTTTGCTTCAGCTCCATTTGTTCCCTTAGCTGATTCTTTCGCATTTAATGCATCACACAAAATTCAGGATATTATTTTGAATAGCGCTGGTGGTGACCCTGAAACAGTAATCAAATCCTCGTTCATTAAACATGTTGGAACGCAATTGGCGCGTCACTTTTTCCTTTTTCAAGTGCCTAAAGACTATACCTCTTGGTTTGCCTATTTTGAGCTCAAAGAACAGGTTGCAAAAGATAGCATGATTTTATGCTACAATCAAACACTGCATTTCGATCCAGCATTTATGCAGGCATACAATCAGTTAAATAACTTTTACATTCAA
>JBIKKU010000179.1:0-6501 GCA_044360245.1 Flavobacteriales bacterium
CGGTAGAACTCAAACCATTCGTTGAATTGGAAATCACTTATACCGAACCTGGTATCAAAGGAGATACAGCAACCAACACACTTAAACCTGCAAAAGTGGAAACCGGAGCAGAAATTCGTGTGCCTTTGTTTATCAATATCGGAGATAAAATTCGTTTAGATACCCGCACCGGTGATTACATGGACCGCGTGAAATAAATGTTTTACGGAACGCCCCGCAGTAAGCACTGCGGGGCGTTCTTTGTTATCATAGTTTACTTTTTTTAATCAATAATACCATTCATTATGATCACTGCAGACCAATACACTCGTCTGGTGGAGCGCGTTGAAGCGCTGAGGGGGTACCTTTGACATCGATCGCAAACTGATTGACATTAAAGAAGAAGAAATCAAAACTCAGGATCCGAATTTCTGGAACGATGCCGACAAAGCGGAAGGTGTGCTCAAGAAAATTCGCGAAATGAAATTCTGGACAGATGGCTACACCAAAGCTAAAACGCAATGTGAAGACCTCCAGATTTTGCTTGATTTTTACAAAGAAGGCGGAGCTACCGAAGAAGAAGTAGATGCTGCCTATAAAGATGCTGTTGAATCCATTGAAACCATGGAGTTCCGCAACATGCTCAGCAAACCGGAAGATAAATCTTCTGCCATCGTGCAAATTACTGCAGGCGCCGGAGGAACGGAATCCTGCGATTGGGCATCGATGTTGTTGCGTATGTACATCATGTGGGCGCAGAAAAGTGGATTTAAGGTTACCGAAATTGATATGCAGGAAGGCGATGTGGCAGGTGTAAAACAAGCTACCATCCAGATCGACGGTGATTATGCATTTGGAAACCTTAAAGGTGAAAATGGAGTGCATCGTTTGGTGCGAATTTCACCTTTCGATTCCAATGCAAAACGTCATACCTCATTCGTATCGGTTTATGTATATCCATTGGTGGATGATTCCATCGACATTGTGGTAAATCCTGCCGATTTGGAATGGGATACTTTCCGTTCGGGTGGAGCAGGTGGACAGAACGTAAACAAAGTTGAAACCGCAGTTCGATTGCACCACAAACCATCGGGTATTATTATCAAAAATCAGGAGTCGCGTTCGCAACACGATAACCGTGCAAAAGCCTTGCAATTGTTAAAGTCGCAGCTCTTTGAAATTGAAATGCGCAAACGTCGCGAGGCAGTGGATAAAATTGAGGCAGGTAAGAAAAAAATCGAGTGGGGATCGCAAATTCGCTCGTATGTATTGCATCCGTATAAACTCATCAAAGACACCCGCACCGATTATGAAACATCGGATACGCAAGGCGTTTTGGATGGAAAGCTGGATGATTTTATCAAAGCCTTCTTGATGGAATTTGGTGGAAATTAAGTTTGTGTTATGCCTAAACAAAACATCACCATTTACCATAATAACCGCTGCAGTAAATCGCGTTGTGCGCTTGAATTGCTTCGCGAACAAGGGATTGAGCCCAATATTGTGGAATACATGAAAGAAGTTCCGAGTCGCGAGGAAATGAAAAAAATCCTGATGAAGTTGCATTTGCGTCCGCAGGATATTTTGCGCACAGGCGAAGAGTTGTACAAAAGCAAATTGAAAACTTTGCATTTGAATGATGAGGAATGGATAACCATCATGCTCGAAAATCCCCAACTCATTGAGCGACCGATTGTGGTAAAAGGGAATAAAGCCATTGTGGCCCGACCTCCCGAAAAAATCCTCGAATTGCTTTCCTGATTATTGATATCACGTTTCATAAATCTTACATTCGTCATTACCGAAAAATTCAAATCCTATGGAATACAGAATTGAAAAAGACACAATGGGTGAGGTTAAAGTTCCTGCCGATAAATATTGGGGAGCACAAACCGAACGTTCACGTAACAATTTTAAAATCGGTCCGGAGGCTTCTATGCCTAAGGAAGTGATTTATGCTTTTGCGTATTTAAAAAAAGCAGCAGCACATGCCAATCACGATTTGGGTGTATTGTCGGCCGAAAAACGCGACCTTATTTCCAAAGCGTGTGAAGAAATTCTGGAAGGAAAATTGGATGATCAGTTTCCTTTGGTGATTTGGCAAACAGGTTCGGGTACCCAATCGAACATGAATGTAAACGAAGTGGTAGCATATCGTGCGCATGTCAATTCAGGCGGAAAACTAAGCGATGAAAAGAAAGTTTTGCACCCTAACGATGATGTAAATAAATCGCAATCTTCCAACGATACCTATCCAACAGCCATGCATATTGCGGCTTATAAAGCTGCAGTAGAAGTTACGCTTCCCGGCATCAAAAAATTGCGCGATACACTCGATCGTAAAGCCAAAGAATACATGAACATCGTGAAAACCGGACGTACGCATTTTATGGATGCAACTCCGCTTACACTTGGTCAGGAATTTTCGGGATATGTACAACAACTCGACAATGGTATTCGCGCGATCAATAATGCACTGACAATGATTGCAGAACTTGCCTTGGGAGGAACTGCAGTAGGAACCGGATTGAATACACCAAAAGGTTACGATGTGCTTGTTGCGAAAAAAATCGCGGAATTCACCGGATTGCCTTTTGTTACAGCTCCAAATAAATTCGAAGCACTTGCAGCACACGATGCCATGGTGGAATTGAGTGGAGCCTTCAAACGCGTTGCGGTTTCGATGATGAAAATTGCCAACGACATTCGCATGCTTTCTTCCGGTCCACGTTGTGGAATCGGTGAAATTATTATTCCCGACAATGAACCGGGTTCTTCCATCATGCCCGGAAAAGTGAATCCTACACAACCGGAAGCCATGACCATGGTAGCAGCGCAAGTCATCGGTAATGATGTGGCTGTTTCAATCGGAGGTTCAACCGGTCATTTTGAATTGAACGTGTTTAAACCACTGATTGCTGCAAACGTTTTGCAAAGCGCAAGATTGATTGGCGATGTTTGTGTTTCCTTCAATGATAAATGTGCAGAAGGCATTGAACCCAATCACGAAATGCTCAAGCAACACCTCGAGAATTCTTTGATGTTGGTTACAGCTCTCAATACCCATATTGGATACGAGAATGCCGCCAAAATTGCCAAGAAAGCGCATAAAGAAAACAAAACCCTTCGCGAAGCAGCGATTGAGTTGAACCTGCTTACCGACGAACAATTCACCCAGTGGGTTCGTCCGGAGGACATGGTAGGTTCGATGAAATAATGCAATTCAAATAATTTGAAAAGCTGTTTCTCCGGAAGCAGCTTTTTTTTTGCGGAGAAATATTGGGTAGTAAACAGGACTTTGACGCTGATTTTCATATTTTTAATCCTTCATGACCAGAGCTCTACTTGTCTTTTTCCTTTGCTGTTGCATTCAGGTTGCAGCGCAAACCAATATGTATCGTTTTGATCATGTCGATTTGCGCAAGGCTATCGGGGAAACGCGAATGGGGATTATTGGAATTGACCGCTCCGGAAAAGTGTGGTTCAATGTGGATAAAGGCATTGGTGTTTACGACGGTTATTTATTCCGGAAATACACCAGTGTGAAAGGCGATTCCAATTCTTTACGCGAGGGCTATGTAACCACCACCATGTTGGATGCTCATGGGAAAATTTGGGTTGGTTACGTTGATGCAGCGGTTTCAGTTTTTGATCCTGAAACGGAAACCTGGAAACATTTTTTACACGATAGCACTTCGGTTGAAAGTATTCCTTTGGGAATGATTTCGCGCATCAAAGAAACAGGTGATGGTTCCATGTTTGTGCTTACCTGGGGAGCGGGTTTCGCCGAAATGGATCCTCAAACCGGAAAATGCAAACGCTATCAGCATATCAATGGCGATAGCACTTCCTTGAGCTCAACACGAATAAAAGAAATTATCCACGACAAAGGCGACTTGTGGTTGGTGGGAAGCTGGGATGGTGATGGACTGGAAAACCGATTGCAGATTTTTAACCGAAAGACCGGAAAGTTTATAGAGTTTCCTGTGATGGATTATTTGAAGGAAATCGAAAATCCACATGTTCGGTTTTCCGCGTTCATGTCCACACGTATTGTCCACAGCATGTATATTGATGATCGCGATAACTTGTGGGTGGCGACCTACAGCGGTTTAATGTATTTCGATCGTTACAATAAAAAGGGAAAAAGAATAACTGCATCATCGGGTTTGAATGCAGGTAATCTTGAAAACACCAGAAGCATTACCCCTATGCCGAATGGGAAATTGATGATCGGAACAACCTATTCGGGTGTATTGATTGTTGATCCGAATACCTTATCCTGCATCAGCTTAAGGCATAATTTTGAAAACACTTTCGGCATCAGTGATGATCGTATTCGCGGAGTCACTGTAGATCAAAATCAAAATGTATTGATCTCTACATCCTCCGGTATTATTGATATGTGGATTCCGGTGCATCAATCGTTCAGGATTTATTCCAATGAATTATTGAAATTGGACAACAACGACCGATCGGCAGAAGCATTCCGAGCTAAGGATGTTATTGCCGATGGTGAAGGGAAATTTTACGTTGCATCTGCAGCTGGAATTAGTGTTTTTAATACAGATGAAAATCAGCTGGAAGAAATTTTTCAAGCCTATAAATATTACCCTAAGTCCGTAAACGATTCCAGTTGGATGGTGAGTGTGCAAACAGCAGAGGATATTGTATGGTATAAAGATTATTTGGTTGCTTGTGCGCGCAATGGTTTGTGGTCGTGGAATACCAAAACAGGAAAAGTTAATTTTCATAACGTTGATAAAACACATTACCCTCGGGCATTTCGAAAAGGCAATGAGGATTATGTGACCTTTGTGAAGTATTTTCCGATGATTACCATTTGCCATTATTATCCGGAGAAGGATTCATTGGCTGATGTTTTTGCGTTCGATTTTAAACGCATGGTGCTATGTGAGCTTGTTTCAGAAGTTGGGCAAAACCGTTATGTGATGGGTACCACGCCCGATCAGTTTTTTATAGCAGATGGACCAAGCGGAACGTTCAAAGTTTTTCATAAAGATTCCGCAAATCATTTTCCCGATAGTACCTTAATGTCTATTTCGGTTGATCGTTTGGATAAGGTTTGGGTATGTACGCAAAATGGATTGTACCTCTTTGATCAGGAAAAAGAAACCTTCAAGTATTACAATCCGGTATTGGGACTGAAGGACGAAACTGTAATGTCGGTGACGCTCGACCGAAAAGGGGATTATTGGTTTGCGCTCGAGAATTCGCTTTTGCGTTACAATGAAAAAAACGGTACCAACATAAGGTATGGTGCAGAGTTTGGATGTAATCCCGGTATGTTCAGTTCACAACCTGCTTATGTGGATGAACGTAATATTTTGTATTACGTCACCTTGCGCGGAATCATGGTCATAGATCCGAATGATTTGAATCAGACCACCGAGGCTCCGCGGCTTCAATTCAATCGCGTGGTGATTTCGGGAGATACACTCATGAAATCGGATTTGCACAATTGGCTTGCAGCTGCAATCGAGTTACCCTACAACAAAAACTTTTTCACGTTCGAATGGAACACCAATCAGGTATTTTCCATATCACCGCATCGCTTTGAATACCGCATGATTGGCTTAGATTCGAATTGGACCGATAACGGAATTTCAAACAAAATCAGTTTTACCAATTTGTCTGCCGGAAATTATGTTTTTGAAGTTCGCTCGAAAAATGTTTTCGGTGCCTATTCTGAAATATTGCGTGTTGCATTTTTCGTCGATAAACCATTCTGGGTGAAATGGTGGTTTATCTTACTTGTAATTGTTCTGGTTGCCGCTATAGTGATCGGTTACATGAAATATAGAGAACGCCGTTTATTGGATGCCAAACTAAAGCTTGAAAAAACTGTAGAGGAGCGAACAGAAGAAGTGCGCGAAAAGGCAAAAGAAGTTTTGCATCAAAAAGAAATCATTGAAGAAAAAAATAAGGAACTGACTTCGAGTATTGTTTATGCACAACGTATTCAGGAAGCTATTCTTCCGGAGGAAAAAATGTTGCAGGAAGTATTCCCTGATTCTTTTGTCTTGTTTAAACCCAAGGATATTGTATCGGGAGATTTCCCATGGATGTGTCGCACCGGAAATTATTTCTTTTGGGCGGTGGCGGATTGCACAGGACATGGTGTTCCCGGCGGATTCATGAGTATGTTGGGCAATAGTTTACTGAACCAAATTGTGGCAGAACAAGGAATTATTCAACCAAGTAAAATATTGGATGAATTGCGTGAACGTGTCATGCGCTCTCTTAAACAAAGCGGAGCGGATGGAGAAACACGTGATGGTATGGACATTTGTTTATGCCGTTTGGATCTAACCTCACATACTATTGTTTTTGCAGGAGCCAACAATTCAGTGTACCTCGTGCGCAATGGTGAATTGCGTGAATACCGAGGTAACAAACAACCCATTGGTATCCAAATGGCCGAAATGCATCCTTTTTCCGAACAAGCATTTGAAGTAAGCAAAGGCGATTGTTTGTACGCTTTTTCGGATGGATATGCGG
>JBIKKU010000192.1:0-6266 GCA_044360245.1 Flavobacteriales bacterium
ATCAGTTTGGAGGAGAAAAAGGAAAGAAATTTAAGTACTCGCGATTCGAGGAATTGATCTTAAAAGAACATAAAAATTCCATGAGCAATCAAAGTGAAGTGTATTGGAACACCTTTGAAACCTGGCGTGGAGAATTTGAGCAGGTTGATGATGTGTGTGTGATTGGAGTAAGAATTTAAACCTTGCTTGAAAATAGAAAAGAATGTTTCGCTATGCAACAAAAAAAACCGGAAATCATTTCCGGTTTTTTTTTATGAGAATTTTTTATGCTCAAAAAAGAATGTTGAAAATAGAGAACAAAGAAAGACTCGCTGTTTCATCGTTTTCTGAACCGTTGTCACCTTCGGTATTTACTGCCCCTTCTTGCAGAGGAGTAAATTCTTTGCTTTCCACTTTATATTGGTTGTCGTTCAATTCCTGAATGGCATCAATCATTTGTTGCTCACTTACGATGTTCTTATCGAATTTTACGATGGCATGATTTACTTCTGCAGTGGCATCAAAGGCCATTTCAAAAGTAGCAACACCGGCCATGGAGAGTAATTTCTTGCGCACAGATCCCACGCAGTTGTGTTCGCAGGCCATTCCGGAAATACCCAAATCGGCAATCATGTTCGGATGGACTTCAGCTTTTGGCGCAGCGGCTTCGGTTTTGGTCGAATCTGCAGCCGGAGTATCTTCTTTTTTCTCGCCACCACAAGCAGCAAAAAATAGTGCGATTGAACTAAAAATGATTAATTTTTTCATGCTTGTTGAGCTTTATAAATTCCGGTTTCGTTGATTTCGTGAATGATTTTTTGAAGGGTAGCCTCGGTGCTAACAATATGTGCATTTCCCGAATTCAAATCCACTTGAAATTCTTCCACTCCTTCTTCTTTTATGATACGCTCCACAGCCATCTTGCAATGTCCGCAAGTCATACCTTCCACTTTCACATCAAATTCCATGAGGTTATGAATTAGGCAAATTTAACAGGCTTATTTGCAGTTTCCAAAGGACTAAAGAGGTATTTTCGTGCATTCGAAAACCATGACACCCTCCAGACCCCTTTTATCGGTTTTATTGCTTGCTGTTTTAGCATTTACCTGGGGTACATCCTTCATTTTGATGAAGTTAGGAATGGTCGATGCCGCCGGTAACGAAGTATTCAGTTCCAACGAAGTGGCAGCTATGCGCATGAGTTTTGCCTGTTGGGCCATGCTCCCTTTCGCCTTTTACCACCTCCGTAAAATTCCGCGCGCCAAATATTTGCCATTGCTTGTTGTCGGATTGTGTGGTAATGCCATTCCCGCCTTTCTCTTTACAGCCGCGGAAACCGTAGTTGCACCTTCGCTTGCAGGGATGCTCAATTCAACCACGCCTTTGTTTACAGTGATTATCGCAACGGTGGTATATGGAGCAACGTTTAAACGGATCAACTATATCGGAATGGTGCTGGCCATTGCAGGTTCGAGCGGACTAATGCTGGCTAATGGATTGGATCAGTTTTATGGAGATGTATTTTATAGTATGCTCATCTTAATTGCAACCTTTTGTTATGCCATTAGTGTAAATACCATTCGCAATTACCTTACCGATGTGCATCCTATTGGTGTGACATCCGTTTCATTTTTGTTTTTTGGTATTCCATTAAGCATCTATCTGTTTACCACTGGATTTGTAAACACACTTACTACACATCCCAATGGATACACTTCTGCAGGTTATGTGGTTATTCTTGCACTTTTTGGAACTGCGCTTGCGGTGATTCTTTTCAATTGGTTGGTGAAAATAACTTCTGCTGTTTATGCATCAACCGTTACATATCTCATTCCTATTACTGCAATATTCTGGGGATGGATGCGCAATGAACCCATCAACTGGATGCATTTTGTTGGTATGGGTGTTATTCTTGCAGGAGTTTACCTGATCAACAAAAAGTAAAATTATTCTCCGCCAAATTCTGCGCGCAAGTCTTCAATCAAATGACTTTGCGGTGTGAGTCCATAGCTTACGGTTCCATCATCTTCCATCATGATCGATTCATCCAATTCGCCCGATTCAATTTTATCGGCAATGTAATCGAGGAATTCTCCCAGACTTTCTGCAATGACAAATTTTCGGTCTTCATCGCGGCCGAAATTGATGATTTGCCCAACACTTCCTTCTTCATCAGGATCAAGATCGATTCCGATGTAATTCCCGCTCATGTCCGAAAACAAAGGAATCCAGCCCGGATTGGTGTAATCGGGTTTGATGCAGTTTTCCGGAAAGCTTTCGCCGAAATAATCTGCGAACACATAGTTTTTCCAATCTTCATGAATTTCGATGATCGACTGTACCGATAAAAATTCGAATCCAAGAAAACTTCCTTGATACAAATCTTTACGCAGTTTAAAATGGTCACCATTGTTCAATCGCAGCAAAAGAATCAAATCCTTGGGAAGCTCAAACGGAATGGCATTTTTAAGCACTTGAATTTCTGTTTCCGAAGCGCCTTTGTTGAGCAATTGATGGTATTGCGGAAGTCGGCTCTTTAACCAATTGCAGTAATAGTTCCAGTTTTCGTGCAGACTCGCTTTCATAAATGTTCGGTTAAAGTTTCCAGTTTCATGCCACGCGAACCTTTGATAAGCAGGTGTGTGTTTTGGAAAGGGTGTTGTTTGAGGTATTCGCCTGCAGCAGCAGTATTGGGGAAATGAAGCAGTGACTTGATTTCGGGAAGAGCAGAAAAAATCGGACCGATAAACATTCCATGTAATTGCAGGGACTGACTTAAAGCTACAATTACTGCATGCTCTTTAGCAGATGCATCGCCCAATTCCAACATGTCTCCGATGATGAAAAATTTTTGTTGTGCATTCATCTCCGAGAAATTTTCCAAGGCAACTTTCATACTCGAAGGATTCGCATTGTAGGCATCCATGATTAGCGTGTTGTTTCCTTTTTGCACGATTTGCGAACGGTTGTTTTCCGGTGTGTATTTTTCGAGTCCATGCACAATTTGCTCCATACCCAATCCGAAATATTTTCCAATTGCAGCAGCAGCCATCGCGTTGTCGAAATTGTATTTTCCGATCAACTTCATTTTTACCGGAAATGATTTTTCGCCATCGATCAATTCAAGCTCCAAAAAAGGATTGGCGCCTAAGTTTTTACCCGACATGAAAAGACGGTTTCCTTCGCCAAACAATAATCGGTCGTCGGTTTGCGACATTTCCATCAATACAGGTGCATTGGCATTCACAAAAAGTTTTCCCTTATGTTCACGCAAATAGGCAAACAATTCTCCTTTTCCTTTTTTAATTCCGTCTTCACCACCGAAACCTTCAATGTGAGCTTTGCCGATATTAGTAATCATGCCATAGGAAGGCTCAGCAATACCACATAAAAACTCAATTTCTTTTTGGTGATTGGCACCCATTTCGATAATCGCAAATTCATGTTCCGGACGTATACTCAACAAGGTGAGAGGAACCCCAATGTGGTTATTGAGGTTGCCTTTGGTGGCCAGCGTATTGAATTTTTCCGACAGAACCGAATGAATCAATTCTTTGGTGGTGGTTTTTCCATTGCTTCCGGTAAGTGCCAGCAAAGGAATATTCAACTGTCTTCGGTGATGAAGTGCAAGGTTTTGCAATGCAGTTAATCCGTCTTCAACAAGAAAATAGCGCTCATCTTTTACCACCCTTGCATCATCCACAACCACGTATTTTGCGCCTTGTTCCAGAGCTTGCCCGGCGAATTGATTGGCGTCAAAATTTGGACCTTTTAAGGCGAAAAAAATGGAGTCGGGAATAATTTTACGCGTATCGGTACTGATGTTGGGATACTGCAAAAAAGCTTGGTAAATACGTTCGGTCATGCATCAAAAATCCTTAAAAAAAATGCAGTTCGGATGGATACCCAAAGCTAATTTTGAACACAAAAATGTAAGCAGGTTTACTTGACGCGGATCTTTTGTCCGATGCGGAGAATGTCGTTACGACCAATTCCGTTCAGCTGACAAAGTTTGTCGATGGAAGTTCCGTGTTTTTGAGCAATACGAGAAAGTGTATCGCCTGATTTTACCGTGTAGTATTTGGAACTTTTATTGGCCGGTGGCGGAGTGTTGTTGCGCGACTGATTGGCATTGTTGGTGTTGTTGTTCGCAACGGCATCCTGATTTCCGGTAGTTTGTTGTTGTCCGGGAGGCAAAGAATTTTTACGCGAAACAGCGCGGTAGTCGAACATTCCGGGGTGGATGAACAAGTTTTCGGTACGCAGGCATTTGTTGTCGAAATCAATGATCTCGTAAGGGTCAAAAGCATTGTCGTAAAAACGGGTTTCGAAATGGAGGTGTGGACCATAAGATCTACCGGTGTTACCACCCAAACCAATCACTTCACCGGAATGAACCTCTTGGTCAACGGCAACATTGATTTTGCTAAGGTGTGCATAATAGGTTTCAAGTCCGTTATGGTGACGAATGATAACCAGGTTTCCAAATCCGCCTTTATTGTATTGTGCGTAACGCACT
Organism: Flavobacteriales bacterium; assembly: GCA_044360245.1. Classification (GTDB taxonomy): domain Bacteria; phylum Bacteroidota; class Bacteroidia; order Flavobacteriales_D; family UBA2798; genus UBA2798. Next base: position 4,499 of record JBIKKU010000192.1, read on the forward strand.
CTTCCTGAAAATGCGGCACGAACGGTATCTCCAACATTGAGGTCGATGTCAACACCATGATGAAAGCGTGACCCGCGGTATTTGAATTTGGAAAGGACTGCGCCGTTACAAGGCATGGTGAATTTAGCGAAGGTAGAGTCAACCGTGCAAATCCAGATGGTATCGTGCAATCGACTGATATCGTTTTCGTACGTAAATGGAATATCGGTATACCATGTGGTTTTGAAACCGATAGATGTATCCTGTGTAACTAGATTGTGAACGTGGTCATTCATCACCCCGTCAAAATTGGGTGCCGATACATACATCCACGTCTTGTCTGCAAACAAAATGATGGTACTCTGGTTCATCCGGATGGTATCCACGATCTCTTTACCTTGGAAGGCCTCGCCTCCCTGAGCAAAAAGAGCCTGGGTACTTCCGGTAAACAAAAACAAGACTACCAGAATCCTCCTCAAAAATCCTGTCATTACTTATTTGGTTTAACTGGTTAAACGGTAAAACTACCGTTGTACAATTTCCTTTGCGCCTATGAAATTAACACAATTATCCCGGTTAAAAGGCTAAAAATCTGTTAAAATATCCTCAGGGAAGGCTTTGTTTCTATCTAAAGCTTTGGAAAACAGTCAATTGAACTTTCAATTTTTTTTGAATGTTTCCAGTAGGAGGCGGGAGGCTTCGAAGGGAGAAAGGGTTCCGGAGCGGACTTTTTCTTCCAAATCGGACAAAAGTAGCTTGCAGGCCGGATGCTCATGGAGTTCGCGAAGCAGGCCAAGGGTGATGTTGCGGTGCATCCAAAAGACGGATTGTTCGGCCCTGTTATGTTGAAAATAACCGTTTTGAATGGTCAGGTTAAAATAAGCATCGATATGGGCATTGACTTTGTCTAATCCTTTGTTTTCCAAAGATGAAACCGTTTCTACCAAGGGAGTCCATTTGGAAGGTGAGGCAGGAAAGAGATGTAGGGCTGAAGCGTATTCGGTTTTCGATTTTTTTGTGGCCAATTGGTTGGAACCATCGTCCTTGGTGATGATTAAAAGGTCCGTCATTTCCATGATTCCCCTTTTGATTCCTTGTAATTCATCTCCACCACCGGCAATCAATAACAATAGGAACATGTCCACCATGGAATGGACTTCGGTTTCGGACTGTCCCACACCTACGGTTTCTATGAGAATGATATCGTAACCTGCCGCTTCACACAAAAGCACCGATTCGCGTGTTTTGGCAGCAACTCCTCCTAAAGAGCCACCGGATGGAGAAGGGCGAATGAAGGCATTGGGGTCGACCGAGAGTTGGTCCATTCGGGTTTTATCTCCAAGAATACTTCCCTTGTTCCGACCCGAAGAAGGATCGATGGCCAATACGGCAACTTTGTGTCCGAGGGAGGTAAGATAAGTTCCGAAGGCATTGATAAAAGTACTTTTACCTGCCCCGGGTACTCCGGTTATGCCAATTCTTCTCGATTTCCCGGAAACCGGCAAACAGAGGGCTAACAATTCAGCTGCGGGAATGCGGTGTTCGCTTTTTTCACTTTCTACCAGGGTAATGCCCTGACCTAAGGAAGTTCGGTCCCCTTTTCGGATTCCTTCAAACAATTTGGAAACATCCGGAACAGCCGCGTATTTTTTTCGGCGGTAATTGGGATTCAGGAAGTTTTTGGAATCGTTGGACATCTGGGACGAAAATAGGAATATCCTTCCTTATTTATTTGAGGTTTCTGTAATTGTTCTGCCAGGCAGTATCAATAACATCGGTAAGCAGCAGA
>JBIKKU010000078.1:0-10309 GCA_044360245.1 Flavobacteriales bacterium
ATTTTCTCCAATGATGTAATCGTTGAGGTTGGTGATTTGGTAGCGTTTTATAAGGTATTGCGTTTGGGCAAAATTTGGACCGAAATAACCACCTGCCCATCCGGCATCTGCACGCTGATTGGCATTGTAGGGATCGCGCTTGTATCGGATTTTCCAGAGGTTGGAGAGCAATGGACAATAATAACCAATGTACCTTCCGCTTACCATGTCATAATCCGGAAAGCACTGAAAGAGTTTGTGTTTTTGCAGGAGGTCTGCCTTGTCCGGATTAGCTGCTGATTCAGCACGACCGGAAACTTGCATGATGAATTCATCGATGGTGAGAAACTGCGTTTTTATCACCTTACCATTCACGATGTGCACAACGGAAAAAGTGGCAACCTGGGAGTTCACCGACATAACCAAAGAGATCGCAAAACTTACCTTGGTGTCGGGACTGGCAACTTTTATCACCTGAGGTTGTGGTGCATTTTTGGGTGGTGTTTGGGCAAAAGAAATTTTGGGGAGAAAGCAAACTCCCAAAACCAAAAGCAATATCTGCACCCGAATAAACACCATGGAAAAGGTACAAAAAGTGAACCATTTAATGTAAAGGAAAATGAGGTAAAGGTTACGCCTATTTACTTTTCAGGTAAAGAAACGCAATCACACTCAACAGAATTACCGAAACCACAATCCCCGGAATCCAACTTTCGGGAAGGAAAAAAGCGACAAGAATAACCGGAATACAAATGATGGATGCCAAGTGAAACAAACCCCTGAATTTGGGGTTTTGCATGGATTCTTGTTGTTTAGAATTTGTGGACATGGTTCGGATCTATGCAGTAGTCGAGTTTTACATCAAAAGCATCGACATCAGAAATTTCTTCAACAGGTTCAAACAAACACAATCCGATTTTTTTTGTTTCCGGACGACATTGGGCAAGAAAGCGATCGTAAAATCCTTTTCCATAGCCAACACGAAATCCTTTTTTATCGAAACACAACATGGGAACAAGTACAATATCGAAGCAAGATGGATCCACCTGTTCTCCGGAAAATGGTTCGGGAATTCCCAGTTTATTTACCTTAAGTTGAGTGTCGAGATTGTAGCGGTAATGCACCATGCTTCCTGTGCTGAAATCGGCCTTTGGAGCTGCCAATTTCACCTCTTGATGTTCCCGCAAAATTTTATTGATGAATAAAAAAGTATTGAGCTCATTGTTGCGTGTAATCGTAAGAAATACATGCATGCATTCGGCACTGAGTTTGAATTCGCGGAAGAATTTTTCTGCAATGGACTGACTTCTGTCTTCCACTTCTCCGGAGGACAATTCACTCATGCGTTGCAAAAAATCTTTTCGTAAATCCTGTTTTAAACTCATAGCCATCCTAATGCGAGTGCAAAAGAAAACAAAATGAGCAAAATAGACACGGTATATTGCAGAATAGTGAGGGTAACTTTTTTCAACAAATATTTTCCGAGCAATGCACCGGCAAAGGCAGATAATGTTGCGGAAAGCAGCAATGGCCAATGCTTTTGCCAGTTATCAACAGCAAATTTTTCAGCGTAAATACTTAGTCTGGAAAGATCAATCAAACAGGCAATAGCTATTCCGGTGGCAATAAAACTTTCTTTGGAAAGCCGGCATTTGATGAGAAATGAAGATCGTAATGCACCTTGGTGTCCGGATAATCCTCCAAAAAAACCACTCAATATTCCTCCAATCGGCAGCCATTTTGGTGCAACGGTAAAATTCATTTTTGGAATTATTTCCATGAGTGCAAAAACAATCATTACAATGGCAACGAGCAAACGAAACAATTCAATATGAAATGTTTTTCCGTTGAGGTTATAAGAGGCGAGTACCAGAGAATGATGGTATTCGGAAAGCAGCCACGAACCGAGAAAAGCAGCTGGGATTGCCGCTAAACCAAAACGCAATACAATCTGACGGTTGATGTTTTTAAATGTCAATCCGAGTTTAAAAACGTTGTTCAAAAAGTGAACAATCGCGGTAAGTGAAACGGCTACTTCTAAAGAAAAGCCACATAGCATGAAAACAGGAGTGAGCAATGTTCCTAATCCAAATCCGCTGAAGAAGGTCAGCAATGAGCCACCTAGAGCAACCAGCGATATGATAAGGAATTCATTCATTACAATCCCATTCCCGGCATTAATCCCATGGCAGCACCCTGCATTTCGGCTTCGTAAACTTTTTCGGCCTGATCGAGTGCATTGTTGGTGGCGATGATGATCAAGTCTTCCAATTCTTCCTTATCGGTTTGCAACAATGAATCATCAATGGAAATGCTTTTCACTTTGCGGTTTCCGCTCATGGTTACTTTAACTTTTCCACCCGGTGCAATGCCGTCGACAAATACCGTGTCCAAACGCTTTTTACTTTCTTCAACTTTTTGCTTCATCTGCTGAAGCTGTTCCATCATGTTGCCAAACATAGTCGTGTTTTTTGTAAAGATAGGAAGAGGAATTTATTCCCCGTATAAATCCAGCAGCGCTTCACGAACGGTATCTTTTCCAAATCGCTTGGAAATGCTATCCGACATTTCAGCAGAAGAAAAGGAACTTGCTTCGTGACACATTTTTTCAATGGCGCGTATCAATTCTTCAGGATCATCTTTTGGAATTAAAATTCCATTGGTTTTATCCACAAACATTTCCGGTCCGCCACATTTGGTGCAAATCACCGGAACACCTGCAAAAATGGACTCAGCAGCCACCATGCCGAAGGTTTCCATACGCGAATTCACAATCAAGGCATTTGCCTTTCGGATTTCTTTTAAGGCATCCGGATTGCTTAAGCGACCCGTGAATTCAATCTTGATGTTTTCTCCGAATTTCAATTGTCCTGCAAGCTGCATTAATGCAGATTTGTCCTTGCCATCGCCTACTATGCGGTAAATGATATTTTGGGTAGTATGGATGTTTTCGAATGCACGCAAAACACCAGAAATGTTTTTAATGCGATCATCCAAATCTGCGACGCTTAAAAAAACAAAAGCAGTATCATTTTTTTCTTGTAGAAATTCTTCGCGTTCAATCAAATTAGGAAGCAAGCGAATGTTTTGAATACCGAATTTTTGTGTCAAGGCCGTTGCTAAAAAAGGAGATACCGCCGAAACCTTTTGGGCATCTTGAAAGGCTTTTCTGACAATGGGTTCAGGAGCGATTAATTTTTTTTCGCCACGGAGGTAACCCGACCAATGTTCGGTGATGACAAATGGAACACGTGGAAAAAATTCCCTACGCATGATGGCATTTTTTCCCACCACCTGTAAATGAATTAAATCCGGTAGTTCTATTTTTTGCAGAGCAAGTTTAAAAGCGCGACGGTAACGAATCAGGTTGTTCAAACGAAATCGGGAAGATTTGTAGGTCGCGCGAATCAAACGAAAAGATGTTGTTTCGTCTATTAGTTTTATCGATTCCTTTTGCAAGGGATTACCATGCACATAAATTACCGTGATTTTGAAATCGTTTGCAATCGTGCGGACATGTTTCTCAATGAACACTCCAAGCTGCGGATCGGTTTCGTTGGGATACCATTCCGGCAAGACCAGGATATGTTTGGATTTAGCCAAAGAAAATATAACTGAGAATAATGGCTGCGGTGATGCCTGCCGCGTCTGCTATCAGTCCGCAGGTAACAGTGTGTCTTACTTTCTTAATTCCAACTGCACCATAGTAAACGGCAATGGTATAAAATGTTGTTTCGGTACTTCCCTGAATCACGGAAGTCATGTGACCTACCAAGGAATCAATCCCATGGGTGTCCCAACTTTCAATCATCAAGGCACGAGATCCTCCGGCGCTAAGCGGACGCATAAAAGCGGTAGGTAAGGCATCGGCAAATTGTGTGGATTCCGTGAATAATGCAATTACCCATTTCAATCCATCCATCATGTAATCCATAGCGCCTGATGAGCGCAGAAAACTGATTCCAACCAACATGGCAACCAGATAAGGAACAATTTGAATCACCGTTTGAAATCCATCTTTCGCACCCTCAATAAAACTTTCGTAGGTATTGATTTTTTTAAGGGCAGCATAGCCCAGAAACAAAGCAATGATGGCCAATAAAATCAAAGCACCCGTGAAGGAACTGAGCATGCCCAACTTGGAGGATTCCACCAAATGCGTTCGGCTCTCGCTGAAAGGATGCATGAAATTGTATGCCATTTCTTCGAGCGGACCGCAAGTGGCAAAATACATCAAAGCAAAAACCAAAATGGCCAAAACACCAACCACCAAAAACAACGGAATCATAAATCCGGCTTTGAATAAATTGATGCGCTGGTAAATGGAAACGACAAACAATGCTACCAATGTTGAAACAGCAGTAGCAAGCAAAATAGGAAGAAAGACATCCGCAGGAGATAAAGAACCATTGGATGCGCGTAAGGCAATAATGCTGGTTGGAATGAGAGTCAGTCCGGAAGTATTTAAGACCAAAAACATGATTTGCGAATTACTCGCCACATCTTTCAACGGATTGAGTTCATGCAATTCTTTCATGGCTTTAATTCCAAGAGGTGTTGCGGAATTATCGAGCCCTAAAAAGTTGGCCGAAAAATTCATCATGATGGAACCGGCTGCGGGATGTCCTTTGGGAATTTCCGGAAAAATGTATTTGAAGAGCGGATACATCCAACGGGCAAAAACATTTACTATTCCCGAGTTTTCAGCCACCTTCATCATACCCATCCAAAACACCATAATTCCGGCTAAGGGCAATGCAATATCCATAACCGCTTTTTCCGCCATGGCAAAGGCACTTTCAATCATGTGACCAAAAATGCCGTAGTCCGAATGAATGAACAAACGAAACAAGGCCACCACAAATGCGATGAGAAAGAAGCTTAGCCAGATATAGTTCAGGAGCATGAGGTCCTGCAAATATTGAAAAAATTGGCGAACAATTGATGTCCTGCCTTTTCAGAGACTTCCGGGTGAAACTGAACACCATACCAGGGAAAGAGCGGATGTTTCATGGCTTCGTTGCTGCATATGGGAGAAGAGGCCAGATGGATAAAGCCTTTTGGAAGGGTGACACACTCGCAATGGTCTTCTTTTTGCATTTGTATTCCTTTATTTCCGGTTAAGGGATTGTCGACCAAGGTTTCAATCGATTGCCAATCGCGGTCTTCTTCGCAGCGTTGAATTTGTGCACCGTGACTCAGACCGAGACATTGATGTCCGAAGCAAATTCCCAACAAAGGAACACGAGGATGCAGTACTTTGCGGAAATCTTGTAAATAGGGAAGAGCGTCTTGTTCGGTAAGTAATATTGGTGCACCACTTACAATCACACATTGCACTTCATGCGTTTCGTTGAGGTTGAGATCAGAAAGTTTTTTGATTCGCACATCCTTGCAAAACAATTTTGACATTTCCTCAATGTGAGGAACTTTTGAACTTCCGCAATCAACGATGAGTGTTTTCATGCAAACAAATGATCGGTTGGACCAATTCCTTCACGCAGCAATTCAGGTTCTCCCGAGGTGCAATCAATGATGGTGGATGCTTCATTGTTTCCGAATCCGCCGTCTATTACAAGGTCAACTTGCTGCGCATAACGTTCGTGAATCAATTCCGGATCGGTGGTGTATTCAATGATTTCATCATCATCGTGTACAGAAGTAGTAACCAAGGGGTGACCAAGTTCGGCAACGATCATGCGCACAATTTTATTATCGGGAACACGTATACCGACGCTTTTTTTATTCGCATTAAAGTATTTCGGAATGCGGTTGCTTGCATTGAGAATAAAAGTATACGGACCGGGTAAAGCTTTGCGCATGATTTTATAAACCGGCGTATCAACCAGAGCGTATTCGGCAAGTGAACTTAAATCCTGACAAACGATCGAGAAGTTGGCTTTTTCGGGTTTAACACCTTTGATGCGTGCCACCTGCTCGATCGCTTTGGATTTTTGTAAGGAACATCCGATGGCATAAACCGTGTCGGTGGGATAGATGATTACCGCACCTTCACGCAATGCCTCAACCACGCGACGAATTTTACGTTCATCGGGATTGTCGGGATGTATGGAAATCAGCATGAATTATTTTGCATTAACCTTCGCGTGATCGGCGAGGAATTGTGCCAATCCATTGTCGGTAAGCGGATGTTTCAATAAAGCCATGATAGCGCTTAATGGACAAGTCGCAACGTCTGCTCCGATTTTAGCGCAATCAATGATGTGCATCGGGTGACGAACTGAAGCTGCAAGGATTTCGGTAGTGTATCCGTAGTTGTCGTAAATGGTGCGGATGTCTTCAATCAAAGTAAGACCATCGGTACTTACATCATCCAAACGACCGATAAACGGAGATACATAAGATGCACCTGCTTTTGCGGCGAGCAATGCTTGTCCGGCGCTAAACACCAATGTGCAATTCGTACGTATACCTTTTTTGCTAAAATATTTGATGGCTTTTACACCGTCTTTAATCATTGGCACTTTCACCACAATGTTTTTATGCAATGCAGCAAGTTTTTCTCCTTCACGAATCATTTCTTCGTAGGTAGTTGAAATTACCTCTGCACTTACATCACCGTCTACGATGTTACAGATGTCCACATAATGTTGCAGCACTCGCTCATCACCTGAGATGCCTTCTTTGGCCATCAGTGATGGATTGGTAGTTACACCGTCAAGAACACCAAGGTCGTTGGCTTCGCGGATTTGATCAAGATTTGCAGTGTCAATGAAGAATTTCATAAGGTTAGCTTTACGGAGCACAAAAATAGCCGCATTGAAGCATCGGAACAAAAGAAGAAATCAACACAGTACCGTGCTGTTTTTTAGTATTGATAGGGGTTTTGGTAATGTTGGAGCAAGGATTGTGAATAACCGTCAGGCTTTTTTTCGCTCCGGAACCGAGGCCATGGCGCATGCAGCAAGAATCAATACTACGGCAATGATGAGGTAAGCGCTGATTTGCTCATTGAAAAAAATCAAGCCAAAAATTACCGGCGCAACATATTCTACACTCTGCAAAATTCCGATTCGTTGCACACTTACTGTTTTGATTCCGGTGTAAATTAAGGAGTAGGCAAAAACAGTACAGAGCAATCCAAGTCCGGCCATGATGACAAAACTTTGTGTATTCATTATCGGAATTTCCATAATGAAAGAAGGCAAAAGGAAAGGCAATTGCACCAGGCATTGCAAGAGCAGCAATTGTCCGGTTGGAATCGTGCTGAGGTATTTTTTTTTCATCACAAAATTCAGACTCAAAAACAAAGCAGATAAAAGTGCCATCATGATGCCCATGGGAAGATCTTTTGCGCCTTCGGGAATATCAAAGGCAATGAGCGCAATTCCAATGCAAGCCATCACAGATGCAAGCAATGCTGTAGTGGAAATCTTTTCGCGCATCAGCAAAGCACCAAGTAAAACAATAAGCACAGGCTGCGAGCCAAGAATAGCGGCAGAAATGGAAACACCACTTAAGCGTATGGCGAAAAAATAACAAACCATGGCCAAGAGCATGGTCATGGACCACCAAAAAATAAGTATCGATTTGCTTTTCCAAACCTTCCACAAATGATTTCTGTTTTTAGAAATGAGCAGAAGGATCAATGCTGCAAAAAAAAGTCGACCAAAAAGCAAACTAAATATTCCGGCATTTTTTTCAAGACTAACCCCAACAGGAATTAGGGCAAATAGTGTTGCGCCGAGAATGATTTTCCATTCACCTTTCATTATTGGCGAATGAATTTTTGCTGATGCATTCCCGAAGTGGTCTGCAATTGCAGCATATAGGATCCTGCTGCAAGTGAAGAAACATCAATGGAGGTTGACTGTTGCCAATGTTCCGGTTGTTGAAGTACTATTCTTCCTTGTAAATCGATAATCGTCCAGGTTTTGACAAGACTACCATCGCTCACATAAAACTGAATTGAAACATCCGAAGGATTTGGGAAAATGTGAAGAGATGAAATATTCGTTTTCTCTTCAATGCTAGTGTATCCGGAGTTTAATAAATGATGCACGGGCACATCTATTTTGGTTTGCATTTGCGCGCCTTGTGTGTTGAAATTATAAGCAATGTAATAGCCTTGTGGAGCAGTACTTGAACTAATATCACAGAAAAATAAGCCACTTGTATTGGCAACTTCTCCATAATGACCGATATAATCATCACCTGAAATCGTATAAAAATCTGTTCCAAGTCCGTATGCATTTGCTGCGGCATCAATGGTGTACATCTTTTGCAATGCGGTATTTCCAATGATGTTGCCATTGCGCAAAGCTTCGTAATAGCTCACCAAGTCTTGGGAGGAAGAAACCACATCGGCCCAAGCGGTATAGGTGCTTGGATGGATAATGGTAAGATCGGTCCAAGTGCCGAGGTTCCAATAACAACCCATGTGTGCACCGGTAATCTGATTGCTGACTGGAATTTCTGTTGCGGTTAAACCCAGCGGAGTGATAATGGTTTGGGTAAGGTAATTCCGGTAGGTCATTCCGCTCACTTCTTCAATGATCATTGCAAGAATGGTGTAATTCGTGTTCGAATACGACCACGAAGTTCCCGGAGTAAAAAGTTCTCCCAAACTCGCTCCGCAATACACGGCTTCCTCGTAGGTGTGTGATCCGAGTGGATTGGTTAAAACATCCATCTGACAGGTCGTATTGTCGCCCGAATTGGCAATGCCACTGGTGTGATTGAGCAAATGCCGAATGCGAATGGTGTCGCTGTTTTGAATGGTGTCTGTAATCATGGTCGCGCGCAAATAGTCATTGATGGGATCTTCAATGGAAAGCAATCCATCTTCTTCCAATTTTAAGATACAAGTCGCTACCATGTTTTTGGTAATACTTCCAACTCTGAAACGTGTTGTAGGAGTTGCGTTGGAAATGGGTTGTCCTGCTGTAATTCCGGCAATAGCATTTCCTGATGCACCCGACCAAGTCCATTGTCCCGGCACATAAACCGTCATTACAATTCCCGGATTGGAAAAGTTTGTCGGTAGTGAAGCGTCCAGAATTTGTTGTAAACTATCTGATATTGCTTGTGTTTGGGCAATGGAATATTTGGGTAGCCAAAAACAGCACGATAGGATAAATAAACCAACTAAATTTTTCATGACTTAACTTTTGGAATTATGAATGCAATTAAATGAGTTCTTAAAAAAGGAAGGGAATTGAAAATTGGATAAAGTTTACCAACTCTTCTGCCAATGGGAGGCGCAAGGGTGACTTTTTGAAAATGGATATGGCAATTCGGAAAAAGAGACATGATCTCTTTTTTTTTGATTCCCTTAACATCTTTATTCTTCGGATTGTCAAATGCAAAATCATACCATAAAACAATCCCACCGGGTTTGAGCATTTGCAGACAGCATGAGGCTAAATCTTTCTTGAATTCCTGATCTAGGATGGAAGTGAAAACAGTCGATTGAAATACTACATCAAAGGCTCCGGAATAATTAGGTAGTAGTGTTCGCGCATCTCCACTTAAAATTTGGATATCCGGATGATTTTCATGCAGATTTTTTAGGCGATCTTCTTGAAGTTCATTTGCAAAAAGCTTTTCTACCGGAATGTTTAGTTGTTTAAAAAAATTAATATTCCCCCCATTACCGGCTCCAATCTCAATAAGGCTAATGGAATTTAATTTGTCTTGAAAATGATTTTTAAGTAGAAATGTAAACGCCTTTGTCCTTTCTGCAGTCATGTAACTGATGAAAGTTTTGGAGGAATGATGGTTTTGAACAGATGGATTGTTTTTGCGTTTTTCGTATCTGATTTTTATTTGTTCGGTTTCCTCTGAAGACGACATATTGCTGCAAAGTTTATAGGTAAACTATGCAACAATATAGGTGAAAACTCAATAAAATAATGAAGTTAAAAGGAGACTTAGGCTGAAGAAGTGTGGGTTAGCCCAAAAAAAATAGGGCAAGCTACTCACATCGCACCGCTCAACCACCCGTCCTTGCTCCGTTCCCGGCCTGGGGAAGTAAGGCAGGAGCTGGTCGTGTAAGACTTGCCCCGCGCAAATATAGCAATAGTTGTTAAAACCTTCGTTCGGGAGAAAAAAAACAGAGGAAATGCCCTGAATCTCTGCCTTCAAGCTAATGCTTAATCCTTGATGAATGGGGCATTGGCAGGCCTTTGTTGAAAAGTCGCTCTTTTTTCAAATGGTCAAGCCCCGCTACATTCCTTATTTTTACCGCCTTTGGAAGTACTGATCTAGCTATGGCCCAACAACACAATTACACAGAAGACAATATCCGGTCGCTCGACTGGAAGGACCACATCCGCCTTCGTCCGGGGATGTACATTGGTAAACTTGG
>JBIKKU010000166.1:0-6779 GCA_044360245.1 Flavobacteriales bacterium
CAATAGAAATCACCACTCTCCAAAAACTGCTTTGCCAGTTCCAATTCAGGTTTTTCGGTAAACGTTTTTACTTTTTTAATCGATGCATCAACACTCTCCGGATCATCTACAAACTGAATGTAACCATAACCCGTGTCCGGACGACTTGGTTTTATTCCAAGAGTCACCAAACAATCGGAAGCACTCGCCTGATCCAATGCCAATAAAATAGTACGCTTAAATTCTTCTTCACGAATGACTAAATGATCCGAGGAAGCAATCACAATACGCGCATCCGGATTCATAGCTTCAATGCGGAAACACGCATAAGCAATGCATGGTCCGGTATTGCGACGATCAGGTTCAAGTAAAATATTTTCTACAGGAATTTCGGGCAATTGTTTATGCACCTGATCCTTGTATTGTTCATTGGTAACAACCAAAATATTTTCGGGTGGACAAACACCCTGAAATCGATCGTAGGTCTGCTGAATCAATGTCCGCCCAACCCCCAACACATCATGAAATTGTTTTGGGTTTGCCGTGCGACTCATTGGCCAGAGACGACTTCCGACTCCACCTGCCATGATGACGCAATAATTGTTTTGAATCATCTTAGGAAAGTTTGGAAAGCGAATTTTTCAATGCTGTATACACTGCTTCAACATCCGAAAGTTGCGATGTACCAACCGACAAGCGATACCATGTAGAATCGTGCGATGCACCAAATGCGTAAAATGGAACCAATGCAATTTTTGCATCATCAAGAATGTATGCAGTCACTTTTGCAGTGGTATCCAACACATCACCATTGGGTAATTTTTTACCCAATAAATCAAATTGAACCGTAAGATAAATAGCAGCTTGTGGTGCAATGGCATCAACGCGAAAACCTTCAGCCTTCAAACGCGAAAACACCTCATAAAAACCTTGTAAACGATCGTGCAATGCTTGTTTAAAAGAACCCAAATAGGCATCAACAGCAGCAGTATTGTTCAAATATTTTGCAGATGCCAATTGTTCAGCTTTCGGCGACCAAGCTCCAACATGCGACAAAATAGATTTCATTTTATCAATCACACGGGCAGGACCCAAAGCCCATCCAACACGTACACCTGTTGCAGCAAGCGATTTGGAAATACCATCTACAAAAATGGTGTAGTTGCGCATTTCAGGTCGCAAGGAAACCGGATCATAATGTTTGGTTTCGCCATACGTAAGTACCCAATAAATTTGATCATACATCAAATAAAGCGGCTTGCGGTCAGGACCACGACGTGCGTTTTCTTCCAAAATCAAATCACAAATTTCTTCCAGGTCTTTTTTGGCGAATACAGTTCCTGTTGGATTCAAAGGAGAACACAAAGCAACCATGGAAGCGTCTGCAAGATGTGGACGCAACTCGGCAGCAGAGGGCATAAAATTATTTTCAGGACGTGTCTCAATCATCACCATTTGCGAAGAAGTCAAATGAGAATAGTGATTGTTATTCCAGGACGGCACCGGAAAAACGACCTTATCTGTTGGATCTATAATCGTGCGAAAAATCGCGTAAATAATCGGACGCGCTCCACCGGAAACCAAAACTTCGTTTTCGCTGTAGTTCAAGCCTTGACGTTGAGCATGAAAATTGGCGATCGCTTTTCGCAAAGGCGCCATTCCGTTCGCTTCCGGGTAATTGGTTTCATCAGCACCGTACTCTTCCACAATGGCAGCTTTTAATTCAGCAGGAATCGGGAAAATTTTAGGATTGAAATCGCCAATGGTGAAATTGTAAATCTTTTCACCTTTTGCCATTTTTTCGCGAATCTCTCCGGCGAGTTTAATAATCTCCGAACCAATAAGATTTTCGGCCATGTGCGATACACGCAAAGTTTGAGTTTTTTCCAAGGTAGTGGACATGATTTGAAAATTCACGCGAAAATAGAAAAACAAGGGGGAATAACCTTGAAATAGATGGTCAGCTTAAGGTTATTTCTGCGGTTTGCCCTATGAGGTATATGATATTTGTCGAAACCTCGCGGCATTCGTAGCGGGTACGTAGTTTTCTGCCTTTCACAAACTCCCTTTCCTGAAAGAAAAAATGTCCATGTTCGGGCACATCCTCCAGAACCATTTTTTTAATGCGGTCGTAATTGCGCAATGCGAGCATTAGGTCAGTATCGCTACAACTGGAAGCTCCCGGATCATTCATGTATTTGCGAAGCGCCTTTTCAACATCCTCAGGAAATATTTGCCTGCCGAAAAATGGTTGCATGAGCACTTTGTATTCGTATTTCCATTCGTCTCCATGGGGTTTGGGATAATTGCCGTGTTTCGTCCAAACCATCAGGTGTGCGAATTCATGAATGGTCGTCACCAAAAACGCAAAAGCATTCAGGTTGCCGTTAATCGTTATGCGGTGGGTATCACCCTTATGTGGATGCAAATAATCTCCATAAACCGAATTACGCGGCATGGTAATACGGAATCTGACGCTGTATTTTACAATCAGCCGTGCAATATCAGGAGCGGTGTGTGGCGGTAAATAAGGCTCCAGTTTGTAAACCAGGTCCCTTTCGGTAATCACTTTTCTTGTTGTAAAGTCTCCTGATACTCAAGAGCAGAGGCTTCTTTAGACCACTTTGGACAATCCATGCATTTGTTCTTCTTGCGGAATAATCCACATGAGGAAATCACTGCCATAAGCAGAAAAAACACTGATACCCTTAGGAAAGCATTTGTTTTCATACCCTCAAATATACGAAAAACAGACCGATTGGTTCGCTTAGAATTTGTACTTTCGGGACTTCAAAAATGTCCATTTCAGGTTTCTTTTACGAGATTGGGAGGTATAGCCTCTTCATCAGGTCCGTTTTTCGTCGTCCTGAAAAGTGGTCTATCTATTACCACCGTTTCATTGATGAATGCATTAGCCTTGGCATCAATTCCTTGGGTATTGTATCCATCATGTCACTCTTTATCGGTGCGGTAATTACTTTGCAAACTTCGTACAACATCGACTCGCCTTTTATTCCACTCTACACGGTAGGTTTTACAACGCGTCAGTCCATTGTACTTGAATTCTCGCCAACCATTATCTCGCTGATTCTCGCAGGTATTGTTGGATCAAACATATCCTCGGAAATAGGCTCGATGCGTGTAACGGAACAGATCGATGCGCTTGACATTATGGGTGTAAACTCTGCAGGATATTTGGTGCTTCCAAAAATTTTGGGCGCCATGTTTATGTTTCCTTTCGTCATTATTATTTCCATGTTTTTGGGATTAATAGGTGGGTGGTTATTTGGGGTGGTTATGGCAGGTGAAATTACCGGCGAAACCTACCGCTACGGGATACAATATTGGTTCGACCCCTACAGTATAAAATATGCTTTGACCAAAACCACAGTTTTTGCCTATATCATTACTTCCATTGCATCATACTATGGTTACCATACCAGCGGAGGATCTGTTGAAGTAGGAAGATCCAGTACACGAGCCGTTGTCGTCAGCTCCATCTTTATTCTGCTGGCAAACTACTTGCTCACTCAGTGGTTGCTTTTATGATTGAGATTAAGAACTTATCCAAAGCATTCTCAGGAACGAAAGTTCTGGATGATATCAGTGTAGATTTCCATCCCGGAAAAATCAACATGATTATCGGACAAAGTGGATCCGGAAAATCGGTATTTACTAAATGTGTTGTTGGATTGCTCAACCCCGACGAAGGCTCCATTCTTTACAATGGAAAAGATTTCGCTGCCATGTCGGAAAAGCAAAGACTAAGCGTTCGTCAGGAAATTGGATTTCTCTTTCAATACTCTGCCTTATTTGACTCGCTTACCGTGGAAGAAAACGTGATGTTTCCTTTAAAGATGTTCACCAACATGAGTTTTGAGGAAATGCGCGAAAGGGTTAATTTCTGTTTGAAGCGCGTTAACATCGAAAATAAAAATCACCTCTTCCCCTCCGAAATTTCGGGTGGTATGAAGAAGCGCGTCGGTATTGCCCGTGCCATTGCCATGAATCCGAATTTTTTGTTTTGCGATGAACCTAACTCCGGATTGGACCCGCAAACTTCTATTGTAATTGACCGACTCATTGAAGAGATTACACACGAATACAAAATCACTACCGTTGTAATTACACACGATATGAATTCGGTTATTGAAATCGGTCAGAATATCATTTTCCTCTACAAAGGAAAAAAGTGGTGGTCCGGTGGAAAAAACGATATCATCTCTACCGATAATAAAGAGATCAATGATTTTGTGTATGCTTCGCAATTCATGAAAACATTGAAGGATAAACTCAATCAATAAGAAAAGCCCCCGCTTGCGCGAAGGCCTCTCTCCCAAACAAAACCAAATAAGCATTACTCCTTTTTTTTCCGTGCGGCTACGGATATGAAGAGTTAAAAAAGAGCCTAAATCATAAACCACGGACTCGGTGTTTGTCCGATCATATCACGTCTGAACAGCTGATTCATTTTTTCATGTCGAATGTCTTCGTTGATGGGAGCATTGACATCTTTTTTTCCCCACTCGATTACTTTGGTAACCATCTTTCTCAGCGTATTCATAGTGTTATTGTTTCTTTTACAAATTTAACGCTGTGGTTTCGCCTTTAGTTTGGCGGTTTAGGGAAAGGAGGTGAACAGTATATGAAAGGGGGTAAATAACAAACCATCGGTAAAAAGAAACCCCCGATGCCAGGCACCGGGGGTTCCAAAAATATTTTAGGAAAATTATCCTACAATCATTTTACGGGTTACTTTCTGACCATTAGCAGTAATGGTGTAGAAATAAACACCTGAAGCCATATTGCTAACGTCCATGGTCATGCTATGATTTCCGATAGCAAGATTACCCATGTTGGTAGAAGCAACAACTTTACCGGTCATATCAACCATTTCAAAAGAAACCTCAGCGTTTTCGAGCAAGTTAAAGCTGAAACGTGTAGTTCCGTTTGCAGGGTTTGGCATGTTTTGGAGAACTTCCATATTGCTGGCAGTGTTTTCTTCGATACCGATAGAAGCATCAAAATTGAGACGAATCATTGGAATTGAAGTCATGTAATACCAAGTAGCATCAGTACCATCCAAAAGGAATACAGTAGTTGTATCTGCACCGGTACCACCTAACATGATAACGGTGTTTTCAGTACCACCGGAGTGAGATACTGCAGCAAGATATGAGCTACCTGCAGAAAGAACTTGTGGTGTAGGAAGCAATAAATTAACCCAAGTGATCACGCCACCTGAAGAAATTTCGCTTGAAGTAACAGTTACTTCGTTTGAAGTTCCGCAAGACTCGTTCACAAGGATGAAGTCACCTGTAGTTGCATCAAGCTCGTAAATTTGTCCGCAAATAACAACACCTGCATCCGTATTGCCGGTAAGAGCAACATCAACAGAATAGGCAGTGTGTGTATTGGTGAAATCAAAAAGGTTACCCATTACATAGGCATTTCCGTCACCATTCCAAAGACCATTGCCTTTGTAGGTATCATCATCGGCAGCCATTTGATTGTTATCCACCCAGTGGTACAAGGTATCAACATTGTTATTAGGCGTTGCATCCATCATCATGTTGTCGTAGTTGGCAAGGATGATGTTTTTGTATGCACCCACAGTTCCGGAAGAAGTATAATCTGTAGTTGGAAAATCCTCGAGGGTGTTACCTGTACAGGTTCCCAAAGCAGCACCTGCACCGTTTCCTGTATAAACAGGAGTGTTAGAAGGATTCAATACGGTAGCAGTAATTTTGCAACCTGTTTGCGGATCAGAACCGATGTTCATCAAAGTTCCGAAGTGACGCATAGGCTGAACCTCGTTAGCAGGGAAAATAGTCACACGTGGAAAATCTCCGTAAGGATTGGCTGTAGCGCTTTGGAAATAAGGGGTCAACAAACGAACCTCATTCGCATCAGCATCTTCAATCATTACATCGTCAACACACCAAAACCAGTCGTAAGCACCTTGGTAACGGAAAGATACTTTAACGTTTGCCTGATTCGCAGCAACGCAACCGATGTTTACGGTAACAGTTTCAGGATTAGGTGAAGTTGTAGAAGTAGCATATTCACCATTCACTTCGAAGTCAGTCCAAGTTGTACCTCCATCTGTTGAGATACGCACCCAATGGGTTTCCTGGTAACGACGGTGGTAATTGGTAAAGGTCAATTGAGCTGCAGAAACCGCAGAAAGGTCAATTGAACCTGATGTAGTAATGGAAGCATCCTGAGTAGCGGTTGTACCGGCACCATCAGAATCGATATAAGCAAAATTTCCACCTGATACAGAGTTCACAGCTGCATCAAAGCCTTGAGCAGTCAATGAAGTTGGAAGGGCAGTTCCGATAACCCAGTTTTGGGAAGGAACAGAAGCGTTGGTCATTGTCCAGTTGGACGTAGTAGAGAAATCATCTGACCAAATCACAGCACGATTTCCGGAGTTATTAGACACCTGGGCGTCTTTTTTCTCCATGATCATGGTCTTTTTGAGATTGGTCATGGCTGATGGCTTAACAGGAATCCCGGATTGTTGGGCCTGTACCAAACCACCTGCAAGCATTACGCAAACAAGAGTAGAGAGTTTTTTCATGGTAGTGTTGGTTAGGTTTTTAAAGAGGTTCAAATTTAATGGAAAAACATACCCAAAAAGGGTTATTCTTAGCAATTTAGTAACAAAACAGGGCATTTTCAACAAAACAGCCCCTTCCTTAGCCAACGGGAATATTTATTCAGGAAACGGCAAAAAAAATCCCCGTGATCATCGACCACGGGGATTTCAAAATGTGTGAATCAAATTACTTGAT
>JBIKKU010000167.1:0-6758 GCA_044360245.1 Flavobacteriales bacterium
ATAAAAGTCATTGCCGAAGATTTTCGCAAAGGAACAGTGAAACATACCAATACTAGTTTTTTTACCATGGTTGCCAAAGACGATGAAGGTAAACCTACCGCAGTTCCCGGATTGATGCTTGAAACCCGCGACGATATTCGGAGATTTCTGGAAGCGATCAAACGCAAGGAAATTAAACAACACTACAAGGAGCAATTGGATAATTCCAAAACCGAACTTGAAATAGATTCCAATTTACATCTCCTGGAACAAGAAAACTGCAAATTGGTTTTAGGCTGATTAGAGGCATTTAAAGTAGTCAAATGGCTCCAAACAGGAATTGCATCGGTAAAGCGCCTTACAAG
This sequence comes from Flavobacteriales bacterium, assembly GCA_044360245.1. Lineage (GTDB taxonomy): Bacteria > Bacteroidota > Bacteroidia > Flavobacteriales_D > UBA2798 > UBA2798. The sequence goes on from JBIKKU010000167.1 coordinate 345, forward strand.
CCGTAGAACCGAATTGAGAAACCATTTGCGTGTCGGCAGAACCACATTGCGGACATTTTACTTCGCGCTCTTGTAAGCCCATTAAAACCCGCTTGTCGACAGAAGAATGTTCCGGTGGTGCGATCCCGTATTCACGTAAACGTTCTTTCGCATTTTCTGAAATCCAGTCGGTGGTCCAGGCCGGTGAATAAATCATTTTAATGCGAACTTTTTCAATTCCCTTTTCCTGAATTAATTTTTTGATGTCGTCTTCGATTTGTTTCATCGCAGGACATCCGGAATAGGTTGGTGTTATGGAAATTACCAATTCATCATCCATCCATTCCACATCGCGTACAATGCCTAAATCGTTGATGGAGATGACCGGAATTTCAGGGTCGGGAAGCACATCCAGCCAGGAAAATACTTCCGCACGAGTTGCTTTATTCATAAAATGAAAATGGCTGCAAGAATAAAAATGAGAATGATGACGATATATTGCCAAACATCCAGGAAATACGGAAAATACTTTTTGTAAAAATCTTTCACTGCACTTTTCTTGAAAAGAAAACCCCGACAATGCCGGGGTTTTTCAATTACCATTTTGCATCAGGATACGCCCTTTGCAAGTATTGCATTTCAGCTAAAATGAATCCAAGGTGTTCGGTGTGCACGCCTTTTTGACTTCCGCTTTGCATAAAACCATTGGCAGGTTTTTTCAATGTGGCAGTTTCCAAAACAGCAGCGATGTTCTTTTCCCATTGTGCATGAATTGCTTTCAAGTCGGCAGCAATCCCTTCCTTTTGCAACAATTCATCCGCTTCAGTTACTGTGAACATGTCGCCGGTATACATCCAGATGTTGTCGAGCGCTTTTTGTGCACGCTGATGACTTTCAGTTGTACCGTCGCCCAAACGCAGCATCCAATCGGAAGAGTGGCGCACATGGTATTTCATTTCTTTCAATGATTTTGCGGCCAATGCAGCGATGGTTTCATCTTTGCTTTTTACCAATTCTTCAAAAAGAAGCAAGGCAAAATGAGAATAAAGGAAATGACGCGTAATTGTATCGGCGAAATCACCATTTGGAAGTTCGGTAATGAGGTTGTTCACAAACTTACGCTCAGCACGTTTGTAGGCGAGATCGTCGGCAGAATGACCTTTACCTTCGAGTTCTCCTGCATAGGTTAAAAACCCTTGTGCTTCACCTAAAAGGTCGAGGGCCAAATTGCTTAGGGCAAGATCCTCTTCGAGAATCGGACCATACGAAGTTAGCTCACTTAAACGGTGACCTAAAATCAGTGCATTATCTCCCAATCGCAGCGCGTAATGGAACAAAGCTTCTTGCTTAGTCATATCAAAGTGTTTAAGCGTAAATCAAATGTGTTTTGCGCCTTCGGGCATGGTGTAGAACGTTGGGTGACGGTAGATCTTATCGAAGGTCGGATCAAACAATTCAGCCTGATCGTTTGGATTCGATGCTACAATCGCATTTGCCGGAACTACCCAAATCGAAGTGCCTTCGTTTCTGCGGGTATAGGTGTCGCGCGCAGCCTGAAGAGCCATTTCTTTATCGGGAGCATGCAAACTACCTGCATGTTTGTAGGGAAGACCTGATTTGCTTTGGATAAATACTTCCCAAACTTGACCTTGATTATCTTTTTCGTTGCTCATAATTTCTGAATATTAAGCGAGTACTTCTTTTTGTTTTTTCTTTTCGGCGTAAGCATTGGCAGCTTCACGAACCCAAGCATTTTGGTTGTGGACTTTGATGTGATGATCGAGACGTTGTTTGTTGCAAGGACCATTTCCTTTAACCACATTGTTGAATTCTTCCCAATCAATTTTTCCGAAATCGTAAGAACCTTTTGCTTCGTTCCATTTCAAATCCGGATCAGGAATACTCAATCCGATAATCTCTGCTTGTTGAACGGTTTTATCAATGAAACGCTGACGCAACTCATCGTTGGTTTCACGTTTAATACGCCATTTGATGGCATTTCCGGTGTTTGGAGAATCTGCATCGTGTGGACCAAACATCATCAAAGAAGGCCACCACCAGCGGTTCAGTGCATCTTGAGCCATTTCTTTTTGCTCAGGAGTTCCTAAAGCCATATGCGCCATGATTTCGTATCCTTGACGTTGGTGGAAAGATTCTTCTTTACAAATACGTACCATAGCACGGCTGTATGGACCATAAGAAGTACGCTGCAATGAAACCTGATTCACAATGGCAGCACCATCTACCAACCATCCAATAGCCCCTATATCAGCCCAAGTGAGCGAAGGATAATTGAAAATGCTTGAATACTTTGCTTTTCCATCGTGAAGTTGCTGAATCAATTCATCACGTGAAATGCCAAGTGTTTCTGCGGCTGAATAAAGGTAAAGACCATGTCCGCCTTCATCCTGAATTTTTGCAAGGAGAATCATTTTTGCACGCAGCGAAGGAGCTCGGGATATCCAATTTCCTTCAGGTTGCATACCAATCACCTCAGAGTGCGCATGCTGTGAAATCTGACGAATCAGATGCTTGCGATAGTCTTCAGGCATCCAGTCGCGCGGTTCGATTTTTTCATCGGCGTCAATCTTGGCCTGGAATTCTAGTTCTTTTTGAGCGTTATCCATAAGCTTCAAATGTGTTTCACAAGTTTAACAAAATGCCTTCCCATTTGTTAATGACACACGTCAGTTTCCGTTCAAATATTGGATTGAAACGAAAATTGTCGGATAAAACAGAATAATAATTCGATGAAATTCAATTTATCGGAATAATATTCTGTGTTTTTAGTGAATCAAAGAACAGTATTTGGGTTAAGGTCTTTTCAAAAATAGAAAATTTTGAGCCCAAATCAAATAGTCTGAGGGGTCATATTTATTAACTTTGCTGCCCAACGAAAAAAAAGAACATGTCGAAATTCCACACCATCACCGTTGCCGATATTCGTCGCGAGACTACCGATACCGTTTCCGTAGCGTTTGATATTCCAGCAGGAGCAGAACAAGAGTTTGCTTATACAGCAGGACAATACCTCACTTTGGTTTTTAACCTCAATGGAGAAGAACTTCGTCGTTCTTATTCCTTGTGTTCTGCGCCGGGTTCAGGAGAAAAAATGCGTGTTGCCGTTAAAGCCATTGATAAAGGAAAAGTTTCCAATTACATCAATGCATCACTTAAAGTGGGCGACAAAATTCAGTCCATGGCACCGATGGGAAATTTCACGGTCGACATGAAATCCGGAAACAAAAAACATTATGTAGGAATTGCTGCCGGATCGGGAATTACTCCTGTTTTTTCTTTGTTGAAAACAGCCTTGCTTGTTGAACCGGAAAGCAAGTTTACACTTGTGTATGCCAATAAAACCAAAGCTTCTACCATTTTTGGAAGTGAATTGGAGCAACTCCAAAATCAATACAAAGACCGTTTCCATTGGGTGAATGTATACAGCCGCGAAAACAATGGAAATGAAACACTCAACGGACGATTGGATAAAAACAATGTGCAATCGCTGGTTTCGGGATTGAACCTCAAATCTGCCGACCATTTTTTCATTTGCGGTCCGGAAGAAATGATTTTAAACGCTTCTGCAGCGCTTGAGAATTCAGGTATTGCAAAAGATAAGGTGCATTTCGAATTATTTACAACACCAACACAAATCAAATCAACCGAACATACAGGAGCCGATGATACCGGATTCAATGGCGATGCAAAAGTTACTGTCATCATCGATGGAATTGAGACCAATTTCACATTGAATGCGGATGGTCAGAATATTCTTGATGCAGCAATGGATGCAGGCGCAGATGCACCATTCTCATGCAAAGGAGCAGTGTGTTGCACTTGCAAAGCCAAGGTGGTTGAAGGAAAAGCGCACATGATGATGAATTATGCCTTAACCGACAAAGAGGTTGAACAAGGCTACATTCTTACCTGTCAGGCTCATCCACGCTCAGAAAAAGTCGTGGTGGACTACGACGTGGCTTAATGACTTTCGCTGCACTTATTTTTTTAGCGCTGGCCTTCTTTGCGGAGGTCTTGGGAACGCTCGGTGGTTTTGGATCGAGCGCTGTTTTTGTTCCAATTGCGGGATTCTTTTTTGATTTTAAAGTGGTCTTGGCATTAACTGCCGTGATGCATTTATTCAGCAATGGCTCGAAACTCATTTTATTCGGAAAACACATTGATTGGAAAACCACTGTATTGATGGGGATTCCGGGAGTAGTGTTCGTAAGCTTAGGAGCATGGTTAACTACTCAATTGGTGTTTGTTTACAGCGAAATTGCATTGGGTATTTTTTTGGTTTTAGGAAGCAGTTTTTTGCTTTTTCGTCCGTTATTTAAAATCGGAACAAAAGTTGGCACACTATTTCTTACCGGAAGTTTGTCCGGATTTCTTGCAGGTTTTACAGGAACAGGTGGTCCGGTTAGGGCACTGGCCTTGAGTTCTTTTCAATTTTCCAAAGAAAAATTTATCGCAACTTCTTCCGCCATCGATATGCTGGTGGATGCTACCAGAGCTTATATCTATCTAAGTGCGGGCTATTGGGGCGAAGGGGATTGGACTTTGGTTGCAGGGCTTGCGGTAATTGCCTTTCTTGGATCTTTAACAGGAAAATGGTTGCTGGAAAAACTCACTTCCGACTTTTTTCGCAAATTGGTACTCGTCATTGTTGCCCTTGTTGGTGTCATCATGATTTTTAAAAACATTCGCTGATGCAAATCGATTTTTTCGGAGCCGCACGTACGGTAACCGGTAGTAAACACCTGATCAGTCTTTCTGATGGCAAAAAAATTCTGCTCGATTGTGGCATGTATCAAGGAATGGGAAAAGAAACAGATCCTTTGAACAGGCATTTTGGTTTTGATCCGCGTGAAATAGATGCAGTTATTTTATCACATGCACACATCGACCACTCAGGTTTATTGCCACGCTTGGTAAATGAAGGTTTTAAAGGCAAGATTTATTGCACACCTGCAACGCTCGATTTATGTGAAATCATGCTGAAAGATTCTGCAAGAATTCAGGAGGCTGACGTAAAATTCCTCAATAAAAAAAGAGATAAAAAAGGTTTGGATCGTCTCAATCCTTTGTATACCGAAGAAGATGTGGAAAAATGCATGAAGCATTTTGTTTCCTTCGGATTCGATCAACCTATCCGCGTGTTCGGAAATGTAGAATTGTTATTCACCGATAATGGCCATATTCTGGGGAGTGCAGCAGTTTTTCTTACCATTCAAGATGATGGCAAGGAACACAAAATCGCATTTACAGGTGATATCGGACGTTACAGCTCACCTTTGCTGAACGATCCTAAAAGTTTTCCGCAATGTGATATTTTGATTTGTGAATCGACTTATGGTGATCGCTTGCACGATACGGTTGAAGACTCTGCACAACATCTTTTGGAAATCATCAATGAAACTTGCGTTCGCCGAAAAGGACGATTAATCATACCTGCATTTTCACTGGGAAGAACACAAGAATTGGTCTATTCGCTAAACATGTTGGATCAGCATGGATTGTTGCCAAAAATTAAAATTTACGTCGATTCGCCTTTGTCCTATAGCGCTACCAATATTGTTCGCAAGCATGTCAATTGTTTAAACGAACGCGTACGAGCAACTGCAATAAACGATCCGGATCCCTTTGGTTTTGAGCATTTGGTGTACATTACCGACAAACGTGATTCGCAAGCCTTGAATGAAAACAATGAACCTTGTGTCATCATTTCAGCATCGGGAATGGCCGAAGCGGGTAGGATTCGACATCATATTGCACATGCCATTTCGCATCCGCAAAACACGATTTTGATGGTTGGTTATGCCGAACCTCATTCATTGGGTGGACAATTGCGTTCCGGAAAAAAGGAAGTGAAAATCTTTGGAGAATTGCATAGCGTTAGAGCAGAAGTGAAAATCATTGATTCGTTCTCAGCACATGGCGACTACAATGAAATGTTGAAGTACCTTACTTGTCAGGACCCCTCCAAAATCAAAAAGGTTTTCTTGGTCCATGGTGATTATGAAGCGCAAAAATCCTGGAAAGAACGTTTATCTAAACAAGGGTTTCGAAATATCGAAATTCCTGAGTCTAGCGATCATTTTATTTTTGAGTGATTTCACCTTCTGCTGTTGATAACATCATTTCCGGCAAGGGATAGGGGCACGACAATGGTTTATTTTTAAGCATAAATTATTTCTATGCTTCACGCTGCTCTTGTTATTGGTCTCGGCTTTGGTTTATTGCTCGGATCCTTGTATTTTCTGCATTATGCGCAAAAGGAAAATCTTTCGAAATGGAATATTCTGGCTGCCCGTATCTCCTCTTTATTTGCAGTATTGCTGATTCTGGGAGTATTGGTTGGCGGAATTGTTAAGATGGCCTGTCATGGTTGTCATGGGAAATCTGATAAATGCAATACATCTGCTTCCTGTT
>JBIKKU010000169.1:0-6741 GCA_044360245.1 Flavobacteriales bacterium
TGGATCCCTTTTGCACACGTCTTCCGCGGCCACCACCACCACCGAATCCACCTCCAAATGCTCCTCCGAAAATATCGGAGAATTGGGAGAAGATATCATCCATGTTCATGCCGCCACCGCCAAATCCGGCTCCTGCAGCACCCATTCCCGCATGTCCAAACTGATCGTAGCGTTTGCGTTTGTCAGGATTGCTCAACACATCATAGGCCTCGGCAGCTTCCTTGAATTTTTCTTCTGCTTCCTTGTCACCCGGATTTTTATCGGGATGAAATTTTATAGCCAGTTTTCGGTAGGCCTTTTTAATCTCATCTGCATCTGCTCCTTTGGAGACACCAAGTATTTCGTAATAATCGCGTTTTGCCATGGGGAAATATTATTGTCCGACAACCACTTTTGCAAAGCGGATCACGGTATCGTTCAAAGTATAGCCGTTTTCTACCACATCAATCACTTTGCCTTTTTTCTCTGCTTCTTCAACAGGAATATTGGCAATGGCTTCAGCGACATCCGGATTAAATTCGGCTCCCATTACCTCAATGGATTTTAGTCCTTTGGAAGTTAGAATTTGTGAGAATTTATGATGGATGAGTTTAAAACCTTCTTTCACCACTTCGAGGTCGTTTGCGGTTTCATTGGCTTTGATGGCGCGTTCCAAATCATCAAAAACAGGTAATATACTTTTTACAATATCTGCACCTGCGCTCTTAATGATGTCCGATTTTTCGCGTTGTGTGCGTTTACGGAAATTGTCGAATTCAGAATACAAACGGAGGTAACGCTCGTTCAATTCATTGATTTTTTCCTCGGCACTTGGTTCGGAACTTTCATTTTTCGTTTCCGGATTTTCCGAGGTTTCGGTTTCCGGTGTTGGGTTCACTTCTTCCTGCTTGTTTTCTTCCTGATTCATGGGTAATCTGTTTTGGCACTCCCTTTCAAAAATAAAGCCAGTGCAATAGCCTTTGCCAATGTGGCAGAAGGAAGGGCAAAAGTAGGGAAAAATGGCACTTTGGAATCAGAACGACACCACGTACTTGTCAATAGCCTTGTGCAATTCCAAACCCCGAACGTTGATGGCCAGAATAGTGAAATCAGGTCCAACCAGCACATTCGCAGGAATAGCGGTTACTTTATAGGTTCGGTTTACCTCCGATTGCCAGCCTTTGAGGTCAGACACATGGTATTTCCATTTGAGACCGTCTTTTTTGATGGCTTCCACCCAGGCTTCTTTTTTCTGATCGAGCGAGACGCTGAAGATCTCGAAACCGGCTTCGTTTTTGAATTTTGCTTTGGAGTATTTTCCCCAGGCCTCAACCAGATTGGGGTTTTCCTTTCGACATGGACCGCACCACGAAGCCCAAAAATCAATCAGAATGTATTTGTTTTTTATGCTGTAAAGGGAAGTGTTTTTTCCTTTTGTATTCGGAAGCTGAATGTCAGGCGCTTTTTGTCCAAGAGAGATGTCCTGTAAATTAACCGAATGCCCACTGCCACCACCCTCGAGGTTAAAAATCCCCATGGTGAAAAACAGCACAGCAGCGATGCCTAAAGTAAGGTTGATCTTATTCACTTTGAAAACGGACAATGCCCAAATTTAAGGATTTCGGGCCAAAAAAGGGAAATGGAAAGAAATTCTCAGGGCTCTGTTCCGTCCTCAGGAGTTTCCAGCCATTTTACATAAGCAACGACTCCCAAAATGGCAAGGACGCCAAAAACGAGGAGTTTCACATAAAATAAAGATTCCATGGCAAGTGTCTTCTATACCGCAAATATAGGCCGATGGTCGACGGGTGGGCTCAATTTTGTGATGACCTTCCTTAAAATCGGGATGAAATCGGTTTAGGTGTGTTGGGAAGGGATGAAATGTGTTTAAAGCATGTTAAGGCTTTTCATTAAGTCGTCCTTGTAGTTTTTCCCGATGGGAATACTCTTCTGGTTGATGTGGATGAAATTATCCTCAATGCTTTCGATTTTGTCCAGGCGAACAATGAAAGAACGGTGAACACGCATAAATTCAGGAGCAGTGAGGCGTGATTCAATGTCCTTCATGGTGGACAATACAATGAATTTGCCGCTTGTTGTGTACACGTTGACATAATTCCCCAAGGCTTCGATATAGAGCAGGTTTTTGGTATGCACCTGAACAAGTCTTGAGTCTGTTTTAATGAAAATGGATTTGGTCGTCTCTTGCGAAAAAGCCGGACGCGATAAATTTTTTCGGGCCTTCTCCACAGCCTTGATGAAGCGGGCATGGGAAATGGGTTTCACAATAAAATCGGTTACGTTGAGCTCGTAACTTTCTACTGCAAATTCAGAATGTGAAGTAATCAAAATAACCTGCGGAACCACATCCAAAGATTTGATCAAGTCAATGCCGGTCATTTTGGGCATATCCACATCCAGAAAAATCAAATCGATTTCTTCGGATTTAAGCACGTTAAATGCTTCAATGGCTGAGGCGCATGTTTTCACCAATTCAAGTTGCTCATCCTCTTTTACGAGGTCTTCCATGATGTTTCTGGAGAGTTCGTCGTCGTCGACAATCAGGCAGCGCATGACCATAGTCTATTAGATTTCGGTTTGAATAATCTTTAATTCCTCAATGGCTTTGTAACAGGTTTCTTCGATTTCGGTAAAAAACGATTTTAGTTCACTGTCACTAAGTGATTCTAAATTAGTGTATTCGGCTGATGCAAACAAACGGGTCAGACTTTTTATACCCATGTAAGCAACAATGCCTTTGATTTTATGCAGCGATTCGCGAATGCTTCTGAAATCTTTTACCTCACCGTGTTTTTTTAAGACTTCAAGTTCATCGGGAAGATTCGAGAGGAAAATGGTGATGTATTTCAGAATGCGGTCTTTGTTGTCTTTGGTTAACTCTTGCAGGTGCTCCAAATCCACGGTTTTGAATCGTTGGAATTTTTCGGAGAGTTTGTTTTTCTTTTCCATCAACTTGAGCATTTTATTGCCCAATAATTTCATGTCAATGGGTTTGGAAACATAATCGTTCATTCCGGCTTTAAAACAGCTTTCTGCAACATTTTCCAAAGCGTGTGCCGTCATGGCAATGATGGGGATATCACAAAACGGATATTTCATTTTTTTGCGGATATGTTCTGCAGTTTCGTATCCGTTTTTTTTAGGCATTTGCAAGTCGAGCAAAACCAAATCGTAGTTTTTCTTCGAAATTTTTTGAATGGCGTCTTCACCGTCTTCAGCTAAATCAATATTCAAATAAGGGTTGGCGTCTTTCAATAAATCGTGCAAGATTTCACGGTTAATCTGATTGTCATCCACTGCAAGGATGTTTGCGCCGCTGAGTTTTTGAAATAGATTTTCGTCCTGATCTTTTTGCGTTTCAATGACGCCTTTTACTTTTTGGAAAGGAAGAATAACGGTGAAGGTTGTTCCTTCCAAATATTTACTGTCGACCTCAATAACACCTTTTTGCAATTCCACCAGTTTGCGGGTAATCGCTAATCCAAGACCGGTGCCTCCGGTGTGTTTGATGGTGTGACGGGTTTCTTGTTCGTACTGATTGAAAATCGTAGCCAGTGAACTTTTTCGAATTCCTTTTCCGGTATCTACAACATCAAACCGAATCCACACATCATCTCCTTCTTCACGATCCAGTTTAACAAGCACATCAACTTTTCCGAGGTCGGTAAATTTGATGGCATTGGTGGCAAGGTTTAATAAGATTTGGTTGAGGTGTTTTGCATCGCCTCGCACAATGGGTGGAATGTTTTCATCCAATTCGGTATGAAACTGAAGTCCTTTTTGTTCAGCACGAAATTCGAGGATGTGTTTGATGCCGGTAATGACTTCACTCAAAATAAAATCAACGGAATGGACTTCCACCATGTTGCTGTCGAGCTTGGCCAAATCCAGAATATCATTCACAATCAATAAAGAACTGTCGACCGATGCCTGAATGGTTTTCAGGTATTTTTTCTGACGTTCATCCAAAGCTGTTTTCGACAATAATTGTGTTCCGCCTGCAATGGCATTGAGCGGCGTGCGCAATTCGTGCGAAGTATAAGCAAGGTAGCGCTCTTGTTCGTTGAGCGAAGTGCGAATGTTTTCTTGTTCCTGTTGCAGTGCATTGCTTTCTTGTTCCAAAGCAAACCGCTTACGCTTCTCATTCCACCAGAGAATGAAAAGCAAAAGGATGATTACGCTGAGGATAAAGACGGCAATCAGCATCGGAAATAAATCAGAGGCGCTTGATTTCTGCTCCTAATTTATTTAGACGCAGATCGATGTTTTGGTAACCGCGGTCGATTTGTTCAATGTTGTGAATGACGCTTTTTCCTTCTGCAGAAAGCGCGGCAATCAACAATGAAACACCTGCGCGAATATCCGGCGAGGTCATGGTTACGCCACGTAAAGGGAATTGTCGGTTTAGTCCGATTACAGTCGCTCTATGCGGATCGCAAAGGATAATTTGTGCCCCCATGTCAATGAGTTTGTCTACAAAGAACAAACGGCTTTCAAACATTTTTTGATGGATGAGTACACTTCCTTTGGCTTGTGTAGCAACAACAAGTACGATACTCAACAAGTCAGGTGTGAATCCAGGCCATGGCGCATCTGCAATGGTTAAAATAGAACCATCGATGAAGGAGTCAACTTCGTAAGAGTCTTGTGATGGAATAAATAAATCATCACCACGCAATTCCATTTGAATGCCCAAACGACCGAAAACATCCGGTATCATTCCGAGCTCTGGATAGGCTACATCTTTAATGGTGATTTCCGATTTCGTCATTGCCGCAAGACCAATGAATGAACCGATTTCAATCATGTCAGGAAGCAAACGGTGTTCGCAACCATGGAGTATTTCTACACCTTCAATGGTAAGCAAGTTGGAACCTATGCCTGAAATTTTTGCACCCATGCGGTTGAGCATTTTGCACAACTGTTGAATGTAAGGTTCGCAGGCGGCATTGTATATGGTGGTTTTTCCTTTAGCCAGAACTGCAGCCATGATGATGTTGGCTGTACCGGTTACCGAAGCTTCATCGAGCAACATGTTGGTGCCTCTCAGGTTGGAAGCTTCAACGCTGTAAAAGTTTTCTTTGGAGTCGTAATTGAAAATTGCGCCAAGTTTCTGAAATCCTAAAAAGTGGGTGTCCAATCGGCGGCGACCAATTTTATCTCCGCCCGGTTTAGGAATGTATCCTTTTCCGAAACGAGCCAATAGCGGACCAACAATCATGATGGAACCACGCAATCCGCCACCACGGTTTTTGAAGTCGTCCGAATTCAGGTAATGAAGGTCAATGTCTCTTGCTTCAAAAGAAAATGTTCCTTCTTCCAGCTTTTCAACTTTCACGCCCATGGCTTGTAAAAGTGAAATCAGCTTGTTGACATCAATGATGTCGGGCACATTGCGGATAATGACTTTTTCTGCGGTGAGCAACACTGCGCTGATGACTTGCAATGCCTCATTTTTTGCGCCTTGTGGAATAAGCTCTCCTTTGAGCTTTTTTCCGCCTTGAATCTCAAAGGTTCCCATGCTTAGAAGCGTTTTTTGTTCTTATGCTTGAAGTTCTTATTGTTCCAGTGCTTTTTCTTTTGGAAATTTTGATTGTTGGAGCGCGTGTCGCCTAATGTACCACCGGCACGATTGCTCAACTCTACATTTTCCAGTTTGATTTTTCCTTCCGATAATTCGGCCATTTGTTTCAAAATAACCTCATCGGCAACCGTATCGCGATTCCAGGTAAGGTAGGAGCGTTTCATCAAATTGGCGAGTGCCATGATTAAGGCCTGTTTTTCTTCTCCCTCTTCAAATTCGGAAGCCTTTTTCACCATGTTTTCAATGATCTTACCGTAGTGACCGTATTTCACGTTTTTACGCGGGTAATTCACACGCTCGGGTTTTTCGTGAAATTCTTCAGGGTTGGGTTTTGGATAAGGGGAGTCTACATCCAGTTTGAAATCTGAAATCACAAACAAATGCGTCCACAGTTTGTGCTTAAAGTCTTCCACGTCGCGCAGGTGAGGTGCAAGTTGACCCATCACGCTGATGATGGCATTGGCAACCTTATTGCGTTCCTCGCGATCGGCAATAGTCATGCAATATTCAACCATTTGGTGCACATTGCGACCGTATTCGGGTATTTTGAGTTGTGGACGTTGGGTATTGTAACTAAATGTGTGTGCCTCAGACATGCAAATAAAATTTAGGCAGTAGATGAATTACCTGCAAGATAAGAAATATGAAATAGCCCAAAATAAAAATCCCCCACTTGCGGTGGGGGATTTATCAAGAAGAAATGGAGATCAATTGTTAATAGCAGACGCATCTTCCCAACTGATGGTGGAAGAGGAAACCACATTGGCATCTTGCGATTGGATTTGCGTATGGTTCGCATTGTTGTGGTCAGCAGGCGCATGCGAAGATTTCACGGCAATATGCGGCGCAATGATCAATGAAACAATCGACATCAATTTGATGAGGATGTTCATAGATGGACCTGAAGTATCTTTGAATGGGTCTCCCACAGTATCTCCGGTTACAGAAGCTTTGTGTGGTTCAGATTTTTTGTAATAAGTCTGACCATCAATTACTACTCCTTTTTCGAATGATTTCTTGGCGTTATCCCATGCACCACCTGCATTATTTTGGAACATACCCATCAGTACACCTGAAACAGTTACACCTGCGAGCAATCCACCCAATACTTCGGGACCAAAAGTGAAACCAACAAGTACAGGAACAATGAGCGCAAT
>JBIKKU010000170.1:0-6715 GCA_044360245.1 Flavobacteriales bacterium
AGAAGCGACTGATAGAAATTCAACAGGTCTCTAGTCAACAGTTTGTTGTCGTATTTATCTTCTACCAATTTTCTGGCTTCTTTACCCATTTGAGCGGTCAACTCTTTGTGGGTATATACTTTGTGAATGGCCTCTGCAAATTCTTCGGGAGAATTGGCTGCCAGGTAATGCACTTCTTTACGGCAATCTATGCCTTCAGCACCGATTCGGGTGGAAATTACCGGCCTGCCAATGGCCATGGATTCGATGATTTTCACACGCATTCCTCCGGCTGTCAGTAAGGGCACAACCATTACGCTATGTTCACCAATAAATTCCCTTGCACTTTCAACTTCCCCAACTACCACCACATTTTTAGGTGCTGTAAGCTGGAGATCTTCAGTCATTTTCCTACCGGCTAAATACAATTTGATTTCAGGTGTTTTTTCCAAAACCAATGGCCAAACATTTTCAAGAAACCATTGAATTCCTTCAATGTTCGGAGTCCAATCCATTGCACCAATATGGAAAAGAGAAACTTCTCCTTCGGGAAGTGGCTTGGCTACATAGTTTTCGACGTTAATGCCGAAAGGAATATTGACAATGGGTTAGAAGCATTTTAATGACAAATACTTTTTTGCGTCTTCATTGGAAATCGCTGCAATGCCATCTACTTTATTGATGACGCTTGTTTCGTATTTTTTCAGTTGACGCGAAAGCAAATTCAGGTACGCTTTTTTTGCACGGTTTTTAGAAACCTCGGCCATACGTTCCCAAATGATGTATTCCAAATTGTGTGAACGCAAAACTACAGGAGCCTTGCTGTACCTGCGAATGGTGGACAGATAGGGAGTCATGAATAAACTCTCCAAATGGATGATATCAAATTTCTCGCGACTTAAAATGGCAATCAATTTGCGGTCGAAATCGGGTGAGAAAAAACGACTTACATTATAGGAATCGCTCGTAACCAAAGCCGAAAAAGCATCAATCAGATTTAGACTCGTATCAATAAAAACACTGTCAATTGCAGTTTTTTCTAGGTATTCGGCAGGCATTTGCTCACGAAGCATTGGATGTTTCACGGTTTCAATGGTGAGAATTCTAACCTCGTGACCCGAATTCAGTAAACCTTGTGTGATGTTGTTCATAGCAATGCAACCACCGTCAACCGCCGGGAGTGGGGGCTTGTTACAAAGCTGTAAAATCTTCATGAGGCAAATTTACGCTTTTCTGAGACGCTTGATGCGAAACAAACGCAGGTAAAAGTCACGATCGAACAATTTAGAATCATTGTTCGATTTCCAGGTAAGGAAAAAGCCTACCGGAAATAAAATAATGGAACTCATCCACATTCCCCAAGCAGGATCAATAGCACCCGATTTGGCCATTTTTTCGCCCACAATGGAAAGGATGTAATAGAAAATAAACAACAGCGTAGAAGCCACGATTGGCGCACCCAGTCCACCTTTTCGAATGATGGCACCCAAAGGTGCTCCGATGAAAAATAGAATGATACAAGCAACAGAAAGTGTCATTTTCCGGTGCCATTCCAAACGGTGACGCTGGATAAATTCTTCGCGACCGCGGAATTCTTCACGCAAGTTGGTTACGAAAGAGGCTGAGTTTCTTGCCTGATTGAGGGCATTGGAGGCAAGGCGCCTTTTTTCATTCAAATCACGTTTTTGGAAAGGAACGCCTGGTTGAAATACCAAAAACTTTGCTTTAGAAGCAGTATCAGGAGTAGAAAGCATCAATCCGGGTTTGTTTAATGCCAATGGTTTGGGCGTAGTGTCGATGGCTGTTTCAGCTTGTAAAACCGTATCTTTTGGAGTAGAAATGGAATCGGAATGGTATCGATAAGTGAGAAAACGCATCATGAAGTTTTTTGCCAGGTCGGCTCGTTTACCCAACAAGGTATTGCGCAAAGAATCTTCCATTACCGACAATTGCGCCATGTTCATCAATTCATAATGATTGCTGTACACTTCCATGTCAGTGCGTTGAAGCTTGAATTCGGATAAATCGAAAAACAATCCGGCTTTCTTGAAATGCAGAGTTTGGAAAGGATAGGTGCCACCTTTCATTACCGAGGGATGCACTTCTTCATATATTTTTCCATTCTCCAGATGGAAAATCATGGCATTTCCCTGGTTGATTTGTTCGATATGACCTTTCTCCGCCCAGACATCTCGCTTATAGGTCACATTCATGTTGGAGTGGTCGTAAATCAGGATATCCGACATTTCTTCGCCGTCTTTGCTCTTTTCCATCACACGAATGCTAAAGCCGGGAATGTTGTTGTAGAACGATTTTTCGGTGATGGTCATGGTTGGCTTTTGTTGCTGAATATCCACGATCAATGCGCGGAATTTGAGATTGGCAACCGGCCAGACGTAATTGAAAAACAAAAAAGCACCAATAGCAATGAGGATGATGAAATAGGTAAGGGGGCGCATGATCCGCATGAGGGATAAGCCGGCTGACTTCATAGCGGTGAGTTCACTGCTTTCTCCAAGATTGCCGAATGTCATGATGGAACTGAGCAAAATAGCCAAAGGCAAAGCCATCGGAACGAGGTTGGCAGAAGCATAGAACAACAATTCAATGATGATGGTCCAGTCTAAACCTTTCCCCATTAAATCATCCACATATTTCCAAAGAAATTGCAGGATGAGGAAAATCATCGCAATCAGAAACGTCAGAATGAACGGTCCGATGTAAGAAGAAAATATGAGTCGCGTTAGTTTGCTCACCTTGAAATAACGCGCAAATCTAATGAATCGTGCCTATCCGAAGATCAGGCTCCGAGTTTTTGTTTGAGAACACTAACCTGATTGTCCCACAGAAAACGGGAATCATCCACTTCATCTGCGTAGGCATGATCGACAATCATCAAGGCAACTTCCTTGGTTAAAGGATCCTGCTTGATATGGAATTCAAATTCGTGGTTTTCGTCCTCGTCTTCGCGGTTCCATTCAAATTTTACGTGTTCAAAAGGTTTTTTTGAAATGAGACGAGCCTTTTCTTCACTGCCATCCCATTTGAAATGGAACATATCGTTACGGATATTGACATCGTCTGCAAACCACTCCGACAAACCATCGGGGGTACTTATGGATTGAAAAAGAATTTTATTGGAAGAGCGAAGGGGATACTCAAGTTCGAATTTTACTTTATTATTCATTCTGATTGTGGCCTTGGTTTCTTTAAATATATGGATAATAACGATTGGGACTGCCTTTTAGTTTTGCACAGCTTAAATAAAGATGTACAGTTGGAATTGTGGAAAACGTCCCGATAAAGCACAAATCAAAATCCTTGCTACATTTGCGCCATGTTAAACGGCAAACGCATAATCGTTGTTCTTCCTGCTTACAATGCAGCAGAAACGCTGGAAATGACCTACAAGGAAATTCCTTTTGACATTGTAGATGATGTGGTTCTGGTAGATGATGCCAGTCGTGACAATACCTCCGATGTTGGAAGAAAATTGGGTATTCAACATATTATCCGCCATGAAAAAAATCGTGGTTACGGTGGAAATCAGAAATCCTGCTATACCAAAGCACTTGAATTGGGTGCAGACATTATCATCATGTTGCATCCTGACTACCAATACACACCGAAGCTCATCCACAGCATGGCTTCCGTTATTGCGTACGATGTTTATCCGGTTTGTTTAGGATCTCGTATTCTTGGAAAAGGCGCACTTAAAGGCGGAATGCCCAAATACAAATACGTGGCGAATCGATTTCTTACGCTTTCGCAGAATATTTTGATGTCGCAAAAACTATCCGAATACCACACCGGATACCGCGCATTCTCTAAAGAAATATTCAGCAAAATCAATATCGAAGCCAATTCCGACGATTTTGTATTCGATAATCAGATGCTGGCGCAAATCTTTTTTGCAGGATTTGAAATCGGAGAGGTGACTTGTCCTACCAAGTATTTCGATGAAGCTTCATCCATCAATTTCAAACGCTCTTCCATTTATGGATTGGGGGTTCTGAAAGTATCCTTTCAATACCGTTTTGCGAAATGGAAAATGGCTAAGCCAAGAATTTTCTTTCAGTGACGTTCGCGAACGTAGAAAACAAATCCATTCTTCTCGCCAATAACCTTTAATTCCGGATAATAACCGAGGTATTCGTCTTTTACCTTGTTTTTACTGATGAAATAAACGGTTTTGTCCGCATCTTCTCTGGTAAGCCAATTTTCGTCGGTGTGTTTCGGATGATGCGAAGGCTTGGTTTTTGAATAAAAAAGATGCGCGTAACTCTTGTATCCCAAAGTGTGCACATAAACATCTTTCCCTTCCAGCGATTCGAAATAAGTGATAGCGGCGTTTTGAGAATAACCCTCAACACGCGGTAAAATAAGAGCTGCAGCACCTGTGAGTGTTAATACAACACCTAGACTTAAGGCAAGAATTCCTTTTTGCAATTGGGTGCGACGAATCCAAAATAGTCCTACAATAAGTGAAAACAATAAGGCAATTCCAATGAGCATTTCCCATCCCGACCAATACACATCAGCCTGCAGATTGGCATAAGCGAATGGATCTTTAACATTGGAAGATGTGAAATATTCGTTTTTGTTTTTCATGATGAAAGGCACCAAAATAAGCGCAATTGCTATGATTCCACCAATGATGCCAATCATCCAGCTCATCCATTTTTTCCAGATCAGCGATTTTTCTTCTGCCATCCGGTAAACCTGTTCTGCAGCAAGAAAAGTGAGTGGGAAATAACACAAGGAAGAGTAGTGGACAATCTTCGTTTTTACGATGGAAAACAAAATCAATGTCACCCAAAACATGATTTTCATCCAAAATTCAAAAGATTCTTTTCCCGCTGAACGTCCCGCCAATCTTGCTATTGCAGGAATGGACGCAGGAAAACACCCCAAGAGCAGAATTACGAAATGGTAATAAAATGGACCGCCATGACCGGCATCTTGCGTTTGAAAAAGACGAATTTGATATACGATAAAATCAGTGAAAATTTTTCCGTTTCCTTGCATGTAGAGCATGATAAACCAAATCCCTCCGGTGAATCCTGCAAAGAAAATAAGGAGCAATAATCCTTTCCAGTCCGGGAAATTATTAAAGCGATTCCATACTAACCAAATGCTTAATGAAAGTCCGGAAACAATAATGGCCACCGGTCCTTTGGTCATGATGGCCAATCCCAAAAACAATCCAGCAAGTGCAAGATGAATGCGTTTTTTAGCTATGTTTTCTTCAGGATGAACTCCTAACCAGAACCGGTAAAAGGCAAGGAAAATAAATAGGTTGAACCAAGGGTCAATAATTCCGGAGCGGAAATACATGTGAGGTAAAATGGAACCTGCATACATGACCACCCACCAAAGGCCAAGCCTCTCATCTCGAATGCGTTTTCCTGCTGCAAATAAAACAAGCAAGGTTGCAATACCTGCAAGGACATTAGGGAAACGAGCACCAAACTCATTGATGCCGAAAATTTTCATGGAAACAACCTGCATCCAAATAAACAAAGGTGGTTTTTCCCAAAAAGGTTGATAGTTGATTTGAACGGTAGTATAATCTCCCGTTTCAATCATTTCACGGGCACATTCGGCAAAATTGATTTCATCCCAATCGAACAGATGCGTGCTTCCCAAAAAAGGGAGAAACATCAGCAAAGATGCAGCTATGATGATGAGTTTTGCTTTCATTTTCGAGCACGAAATAAATGATGCAAAGGCAATTCCCATTTGCCGGAAAGTTTATTCATCAGCAGGAAAATAATGCTTGCTGAAAACATTCCTATTGCTGAACCTGCAAGAACATCCGAAAGAAAATGCTGCGAAAGGTATACCCTTGAAAAGGCTGCGATTAATGCCGCAATGAGAAAGAAAATTTGTAATCCTTTGTTTTGATTGATCAAGGCTAGTAAAAAGAACAGCGCAAAAGCCGTTGTGGCATGTCCGGAAGGAAAAGAGTGCAGCAAATGCAATTCCACTCCTGGTACCTGATGAAAACCATCCATTCCTTTGAAGAAAAAGCCGGGACGCAGAGCTTCATAGAAGATTTGTTTTTTCAGCAATTGTGCTATTAGTCCTGATAATGCTAGGGTAAGCAGAACCATCAACCCGCTGCGAATTCTGGTAAACAATAAAATCACACCTATTCCTGCCATAAACAGACCATCTCCGGCATGCGTTATGGTTCTAAAAAAATAATCCGAAAATCCATCGTGCCAGGCGTTTATGGCCAAATGGGTTTTTAACTTATCTCCGTTTAGAACCAAAAGCAGACCAATTCCCCATACAGGCAGCATGAGTAAAAAGAAAGGATTGTAAAAAATCTTTTTCAGCATTCGTTTGCAAACCTATTGGAGATGCGGGGATTTTCCAAATAAAGAAAGACCCGATGTTTGCGAATGGCATAAGATCAATGACTTCAGACGGCTTACCTGCAAATCTAACCCCATTCAGATCATTCAAAAAATCAACCTAAAAAGATGGACAACCAACCGATATGAAATTCCTCTTCTTTTTTCGGAAAAAGCTTTTCCTTTTTTTTACCGTACCGACTTCCTCCTTTTTTTCATCTTCCTTGTTTTCCGGCTCTATCTTGCATTTGCCATGTACATGAAGGGAATCGGGAGCTGTGGCTTGTTGAGCATGCAATGGTTTTACCTGAAAACCTAAAACAGATACAAACAGCAAGGCATAAAAAAGCATGGATTGTAATCCGGAGTAATTG
>JBIKKU010000172.1:0-6653 GCA_044360245.1 Flavobacteriales bacterium
ATAATGTATCCTGAACCTCCGTCGCTTGTAGCATTAACGATGAGGTTATTCTGCAATTCAAATTTTCCGCTGATGCTCCCGTCGGTAATGGTGAGGTCGTTATCTGCATCGATGGTGTCGTTGGCTGCAGTGGTAAGCACAGTTGTAACACCACAATTTCCTTGTGCGTTAATGATCACATTGTTGAAGCGCGTTGCATTGATGACATCCAACGTAAATGTTCCCCAATAACAATTGGAAAAAGGATCGAATTGCACGGTACCATTGTTGTGTGTAAATGTTCCTGCCGCATGTGTGAGAATGGTTTGATTGCTCGACCAAGTTCCGCCGATTTTAAACATACCTGTTGGTGCAGTAAAATCACCAAGAATTTCATGAAAACCTTGTACGGAGAAATCGGTTGTTCCAAGGGCAGGAGTTACATCGCCCGAAGTTTTATTGACCACCACTTGAGGAATGCGTGGAGCAGCAGCAGCAACGGAATAAGTTTGCGCACCTGTTCCATTGAAAATTATGTATCCTGAACCCCCGTCGCTGTTGGCGTTGACGATAAGGTTGTTTTGCAACTCAAATTTCCCGCTGATGCTTCCGTCGGTAATGGTGAGGTCGTTATCAGCATCGATGGTATCGTTGGCAGCTGTGGTAAGAACGGTTGTTACTCCACAATTTCCTTGTGCATATAAAATTACATTGTAAAAACGTGTGGCATTGAGAACATCTAAAGTGAAGGTTCCCCAAAAACAATTGGAAAACGGATCAAATTGCACGGTTCCGTTGTTATGGTTAAAAGTTCCTCCGACATGCGTGAAAATCGTTTGGTTTGTTGACCATGTTCCTCCGATTTTAAACATTCCGGTTGGTGCTGTAAAATCTCCTGCATACAAATGAAAACCTTGAACGCTTAAATCTGTTGATCCCATTGCAGCGTTAATTGTACCTGCCGTTTTGTTGACCACAACTTGCGGAATGCGCGGCGCTGCAGGGGCAATGGTATAGGTTTGCGCACCTGTTCCGTTGAAGATGATGTAACCGATCCCTCCATCACTGTTGGCGTTGACAATAAGGTTATTTTGCAATTCAAATCTTCCACTTACACTTCCATCGGTAATGGTGAGATCGTTATCAGCATCGATCGTATCGTTTGCAGCAGTGGCCAATACTGTTGTCACACCACAATTACCTTGCGCATTGATCTGAACATTGAAAAAATTGGTGGAGTTGATGACATCCAACGTGAAGGTTCCCCAAAAACAATTTGAGAAAGGATCAAATTGCACAGTTCCATTGTTGTGCGAAAATGTTCCTCCGGAGTGAGTGAGAATGGTTTGGTTGCTCGACCATGTTCCGCCAATTTTAAAGGTACCGGTTGGAGCAGTAAAATCGCCGGTGATTTGATGAAAGCCTTGCACGGAGAAATCGCTTGTTGCAACTGCAGGTGCAACATTGCCGGAAGTTTTTAGGATTTTTACTTGAGGAATTCGTGGAGCAGATGCTACAACGGAATAAGTTTGTGCACCTGTTCCGTTAAAAATAATCCATCCCGTTCCGCCATCGCTATTGGTGTTTACAATCAAATTGTTTTGCAGTTCAAATGTGCCGCTGATGTTTCCGTCGGTAAGGGTTAAATCGTTGTCGGCATCAATGGTGTCGTTTGCTGCAGTGGTTAAAACGGAAGTAACTCCACAGTTCCCTTGTGCATTGATTAGTACATTGAAAAATCGTGTGTCATTGAGGACATCCACGGTATAAGTACCCCAAAAACAACTGGAGAAAGGCTCAAATTGCGTTGTGCCTGAATTGTGCGAAAATGTCCCGGCTGTGTGTGTGAAAATGCTTGTATTGGCTGAAAAATTTCCTCCAATGAAAAAGTTGCCGCTAGGGGCGAGAAAATCTCCTTTGGTTTGTCTGTATCCTTGACAAGACAATGTCGTGGTTCCAACCGCAGGTTCTACATTTCCTGAATTTTTGTTGATGACAATAACACAAGTTCTCTGGTTTGCCGCGGTAACGGTATAGGTTTGAACTCCTGTTCCTTCAAAAATGATTTGTCCTGTTCCACCATCTGTTGCTCCGTTGATGCTGATGTTGTTCTGAACGGAAATCATTCCTGTAATGCGTCCATCGGTATGGGTGAAATCATTTTGTACATCAAGGGTATCGCCTGCAGCGGTTGCAAAGGAAGATACACCACTACAGGTTGCTGAGGTGTTGAGTGTGACATTGAAAAATTGTGTTGAGCTAATTACGTCGACCGTAAAGGTGAACGAACTGCAACTGCTTACTGCATCAAAAGTTAATGTTGCACCGTTATGAATAAAAGTTCCGCCGCTATGCGTGAATAGGGTTGCGCTTGCACCACGTGTTCCTCCAACAGTGAAAGTTCCTTTTGGAGAAATAAACATCCCTCCGCTTAGTGTAAAGTTTCCGTTGTCGTCAAAATTTCCATTACCCCCAATAAAAGTTCCGCCTGCCATGGAAAAGCCGGTTGATCCAATGGTGATGGTATTGTTACCATGGTCGATGTTTCCTGAGAATCCTGAAGTGATTTGAATTCCTCCGACATTAATTCCTGCAACTACGTTACATTGACCATTTGCTCCTGCGGCACCATCAAAAATGGCAACATCAGCAGCTCCCGGAACGGAAGCACCGCCCGCACCACCGCTGGTAGTCGACCAATTGGCTGAAGCATTCCAATTGCCTGTGGATGCAGAAATCCAGTAGCGATTGGCAGCAAATGCACTTGAAATGAAAAAAGAAAGAATTAAAGAGAGGATAATCTGGCGCATCTACGCAAGTAGGATTAAGCAATTTGACTAAGCAAAATACGCAAAAACCATGCAAAGGATGCCTATGTAATTTGGACCTTTTTCGATTTAGAAATCAGACGTCTAATTGTAAGTGTTTGATTTACTATGTTTTAAATAAAAGTGCAATAAAAAAGCCCGGTAAATGGACCGAGCTTTTTATGATGAAATACAGGAAAAAATCAATGGATTACGACCATTACTGGTTTCCGCCAACACGGAATCCGAGCGGACGACCACCGGTTTGGCTCTCCTGTGCAGCTTTAGAAAGGGTAAATTCAGCCACATCGGCAAGCGTAAGTGCAGTAATCATGTCCACTGTACGTTTACTCGATTCCATATCGGCCATGCGCAGATGTTGGTTTTTAATGGCGGCGTGGATGACTTTCCTAACCTCACGTGCGTTTCCAAAGAATTTGTTTCGGTTGTTCCAGGCTTCTGTGAAATAGGCAGCAAGATGTTCACGCGCCTGAGGTTCTGCTTTGAGTCCTTCTTCTTTGAGGATTTTGTCGGCAATCAAAATCAGTTCTTCCGGTTTGTAATCTTCAAAAACGAAAGTCCGTTCGAAGCGAGATTTTAATCCGGGATTCGTTTGCAGGAATTCATTCATGTTGTCGGTATAACCCGCAGCGATTACCACAAAATCATCTCGGTTATCTTCCATGCGCTTGAGCAAAGTGTTGATGGCTTCCATTCCAAACTGATCGCCGCTTCCTTGATGGAGTGCGTAAGCTTCATCAATAAACAACACACCACCCATGGAGCGTTCAACCGCATCGGCCGTTTTCAAAGCGGTTTGTCCCGACCATCCGGAAACCATGCCTTCGCGATCAACTTCAACAAGATGTCCTTTTTCAAGGATTCCGAGTGCACGGAAAATTTTCGCAAAAATACGCGCCACGGTTGTTTTTCCGGTTCCGGGATTTCCAACGAAAACGGAGTGCAACACAAACTTGTTAAGGACATCTTTGCCGATTTCGCGGTAGTATTTTACAAGTTTTACCAACTCCATGACATCGTCCTTCACGTTTTGCATGCCCACCAATGCATTCAATTCACCGAGTGATTCTTTCAGCAAACGTTCGTCGATATGCAGATCGAGCGATTTGGTAACGCCTTGTGCAAATATTTTGAAAATATCGTCTTTGGTAACAGTAGATAATTCGTCCTCGCTGAGATCATTCACGTTGTTATGCTGCATCAATCGCAAGCCCATATTCATTTTGGCCTCATCCACAACACTCATTACAAAACGAGCATTTCCAAAAGAACGGTCGCGATCGCGGAAGGATTGTGTAAACTTGGTAAACAAATATTCTTTGGCGTCTTCTGTAATCTTTAATCCACGCTGACTCCAGCCCAATTCTGAAATCAACATCAATTCTTCGGGAACGTAGTCTTCGAATTGGAAGTAGTGGTTAAAACGTGATTTCAGTCCCGGATTCGATTCTAAAAACTCTTTCATTTCTGCAGGATATCCGGCTACCACAACGGCAATGTTTCCCGGACCATCCGACATTTCTTTCAATAATATTTCAATCACTTCACGACCAAAATCTTTTTGATCTTCTCCTGAACGATAAAGTGCGTAAGCCTCATCGATAAATAAAATTCCTCCGCGTGCTGCTTCTATCGCTTTTTTGGTGCGTGGTGCAGTTTGTCCGATATATTCCGCCACCAAATCCGAACGATCAACCTCATGAACATGCCCTTTGGTAAGCAATCCCATTTCTTTGTAAATCTTTCCAAGCTGTTTGGCGATGGTTGTTTTTCCTGTCCCCGGATTTCCGGTAAGCACGGCATGAAGCGAAATGTTTTTGTTTTCCTTCATCCCTTTTTCTTCACGCAGTTTGATGAAGTTGAGGTATTTTACATAATCGCGGATTTTTTGCTTGACATTATCCATGCCAATCAATTCGTCCATTTTGGCAAGCAATTCACCAAGAGATGCTTCGTTCATTTCCGGACCTTTCACCTCCATGGCTGTACCACCAAGTGAATTCATCATTTGCGGAAACCCGGCTTCAAATTCATCTGCCACTTCAAAATTTACAACTGCCTGAAGGGTTTCCATAAAGGAAATTTCCAATCGACAAGCATCATTGAACCAAGTGCCTTTGTTGGATGATCCCCATCCGGAACATACAATCAATTCTTCTTTGTCGACATAAACCAACTCCGAAGTATATCCTTTGTTTTGTCCCGCGTCGTTGAAAAAAGTGAAAAACAACTCCGCATAAAAAGGTTCATTGATTTTTCTTCTCAAGTGGAATTCACCCCAGATGTAACGGGTTTCTTTTCCGTGAAATACTTTATAATAATCGCGCGATTCAATCGGAGGAAGGTTGTTGTCGCCTTCGAATAACTTCAATGCGGTAACTTCAAAAAACGGATTGTTATCCGGCTCTACCATGGTTTGGTCTTCCAAATAAAAAATATGCTCACCAATAAATTGGTCATCCAAATAGGCTTTCCAGGTGTACTGACCTTTTTTCCAAAATGCCCCGGCAGTTTGATTTCCCCAACCTTCACGCACATAGGCAATGTTCTCGTCGGTGCGAACAACGCGGTCCACATTGATATCGCAGATTTGCGTTTCGGCTCCATCGGCTTTCATGCTGCAGACCAAACGCACTTTTGCTGTCCATTCTTCTTCATCAAACAATTTATTGAAGAAACTGAATTCAGCATAGAGGTAAGTCGTTTCCAAACGGTTAAAAACACGACGGTATTTTTTCTTTCCGTCACTCAACCATTCCGTTGAGGAATAACAAAGCAGAGAACGGAATTTGAATTTGGAAAAGTTGGAGTCTTGAGATTTGCTCATGGCAAGCTTTATTGGTTTGTATCATCCTAATATACAAACGGAAAGCACAATAGGAAAAACTTAGGGAAGTTTTTCCATCCAACGGAATGAACGTTTGAGCATGAATGGGGTGGAAAGTGTTGTTATCAGCCCCATAATTACGAGCATGGAGAAAATTTCAGGACCAATCAGTTTTTCCCTATAGGCGATATTGGCAATCACCAATTCCATGATTCCTCGGGCATTTAGTCCTATTCCAAGTGTTGCGGAATAACGATGTGGTAAACCTGCAAGGCGCCCTCCGACATAGCCACCAACAATTTTACTGAGAAAGGAGACTCCAATGATGGCTAACAGGAGGTAATATCCTTGCCCATCGGAGGTCGCTCCGCTGATGGATGAAAATTTGAATTCAAGACCAATACCTGCAAAAAATATAGGCGCCAAAAAGCCCATGGCCATACTATTGGTTGTTTTATGAAAAGTATCTAAATGATCTTTTCCAACAAGTTCTTCACTAATGAGCATAGATGCAAAAAAAGAACCAATGATGAAATGCAAACCGACCGCTTCGGTTAAGGATGCAAATAGTAAAATGAAAACAAAGAAGATGGCAAATAAAGATTCCTTCCCTTTTAAAACTTTGAGTAATGAAGAAAGTTGTTGCTCAATAAGATTTTCTTTGGTTGTGATTTTTTTTATGATTCGATAGACAATAACAACAATAATTAGGAAAATGAGGACTTTTAAAAAAGTATATAATGTTGCAGTTGTAACTGCTGTAAAAGTCTTTTCAACATCCTTAATGTCAAGTAAGATTCCAAGTATAGTTAATGCAAGCACATCGTCGAAAATAGCAACGGAAATGATACGTTGGCCTATACTGGAATTTAGTTTTCCAAGGTCCATAAGAATTCGAATGCTTACGGGAAGTGCAGTAATGGCGACGCAAAGACCAATAAATACGGTCGTCATCACATCCTGACTAAATATCTTACCAATAAAAAATCCGCAAACAATGGGGAGAAAAAAAGCTAAAA
>JBIKKU010000014.1:0-20950 GCA_044360245.1 Flavobacteriales bacterium
CGCAAACGCAATGCGTGGACTGCGGCTTTTATCTTTCATGCCGGATTATTGATTGCCTTTTTTCTGATCAGTTGGAAAGAACCCAATCCCTTGCCGGAACCCATTCCGCTTGAAGTTCTTGAATTTGAAGGCGGTGGTGGCGATCAAGGCGGTGCACCTGCAGAAGCGAGTGAAAGCACTTCAGAAGAATCTTCCATGGAAGAAACACAACCCGTGGACGATAAAGAATCTGAAGTGGAGGTTCCGAAAAATCCGAATACCAATGTTAAACCAAATCCTACCAACAATACTCCAACAGAAGAAAAATCAAACAATCCCTTTACCGGAAATAACGGAGGTGGATCAAGCACAGGAGGAAGTATAGGAGGAGGTTCCGGAAATAACCCGGGTACAGGTGGAGGTTTGAACGGTGGAAATGGTCCGGGTAACGGACAAGGAAATGGTTCGGGGCTTGCCATTAGCGGTCGCAAACAAGTTGGAAAACCCGAAAATCCGGGCAATCCAAACCGTGAGCGTGGTACCATTGTCATGAACATTTGGGTAAACAAAAAAGGAATTGTGACACGTTCAGAATACAATGCCGACAAATCCACTGCTTCTGATGCATCTTTGATCAAAAACTGTAAAGCCAAACTCGAAGGCATGAAAATCGTTAACGAAGATGAAGCTGCTGCAGAAAGTCAGAAAGGTTCCTACACATTTATTTTCAACGCGATTTAATCCATGACCTACCGGCAAACGCTGGATTACCTGTACGCACAATACCCCGTTTTTCAACGCATAGGTGCTGCTGCTTACAAACCCGATCTTCAAAACACTCAAGCCTTATTAAGCATCTGCGGAAATCCTGAAAAGCATTTCCGCAGTTTGCATATTGCCGGAACCAACGGAAAAGGATCTGTGTCGCACATGCTGGCAAGTATTCTCATGGAAGCCGGTTACAAAGTTGGATTATACACTTCGCCGCATCTGAAAGATTTTCGTGAGCGTATAAAAATCAACGGCAAAATGATTTCGCGAAAGTTCGTGGTCGATTTTACAGCACAACACAAAGAAAAAATCAACCGCATTCGCCCTTCATTTTTTGAAGTCACCGTTGCCATGGCTTTCTCCTATTTTGCAGAAAAAAAAGTAGATGTGGTAGTGGTTGAAACTGGTCTGGGCGGGCGATTGGACTCTACCAATGTCATCCTTCCCGACTTGTCCATCATTACCAACATTAGCAAAGATCACACTCAATTTCTCGGCGATACGTTTGAAAAAATTGCCTTTGAAAAAGCCGGAATCATAAAAGCGAAAGTGCCTGTAATTATCGGGGAGACATTACCCGAAACGAAAATTGTTTTCGATCAAATCGCCAAGCAGCAATCCTCTCCTATTCTATTTGCAGAGCGCAACACTTTACACAAAAAATATCCATGCGAATTGAAAGGCGATTACCAGCCGAAAAACATTCGAACCGTGGTGACTGCTGTTCAACAATTGCAAAAACTAAAATGGAAAATTAGCGAAGCAAACATCCGCAAAGGCATTGCCCGTGTTATAAGCAATACCGGATTACACGGAAGATGGGAAACCATTTCAAAACATCCGCACATCATTTGCGATATCGGACACAATGAAGCCGGAATTCGCGAAGTAGTGAAACAATTGCGGAAAGAAAAATACAATCACCTTCACATGGTCATTGGTGTTGTAAACGACAAAGATGTTACGGCCATGTTGCAACAACTTCCCAAAAAAGCGCAGTACTATTTTACCAAAGCAAAAATTCCTCGTGCATTACCCGAAACAGAACTCAGCGAAAAGGCTTCCGAATTTGGATTGCATGGAAGTTCTTTCCCATCGGTGCGTAAAGCGATAAATGCCGCGAAAAAAAATGCAGGTAAAAAAGATTTGATTTTTGTTGGAGGTTCTGCATTTGTGGTTGCAGAAGCATTGTGATTATCCTTTGAAATCCGCATTGCGGTGAGCCCCGTCACAAAAAGGTTTATTGGCAGAATGTCCGCAACGACAGAAAGCGGTTTTTCCTTCTTTCAGCACCACCGTTCCATCCGATAAAACAATTTCAATGTTGGCATCAATCAACAGCGGACCGTTTTGCATGCATGTGGCTTTAATGCTGTTGACATCTGAATGTTGCTCCTCTGCTTGAAGCTTCTTTCCTTTTAATGCACCCGAAGGACATTTGGCAACTTGATTTAGAATTGCCTCATCATTTGCGCCATCCAGATTAATCCAAGGACGATTCTTTGGATTAAATACTTCGATCATGTTCTTCCAACATTCTTTACTGTGGATACATGCATCAGGAGTCCATTCAACTGAAATACGTCCGTTAGAATAAGTTTTAGTCGCCATGATCTGAATATAGCGAATTATTGTTTAGCTGCGAGTTTATCTGCCAACCATAAAAACTCATTCAAGAAGCGATCTGCGGATGCACGAAATTTTTCATCCGTCAAATTTCCATCAGCATCAAACTTATGCTCAACATCGGGAACAACCATCATGTGCGGAGATGGAATTCCGAAGAAAGCACAAATCAGCTGTTGCATTTGCTGAGCAGCACGCATACCACCAAAAGCGCCTGTTGATGCCGTAACAATTCCCATCGCCTTGTGCATGTATGTATCTTTCGGAAAATGATCCATCAAATTTTTCATGGCAGGTGAATAAGAACCGTTGTATTCGGGACTTACCAGAATGATGGCTTGTGCTTCGCGCATGGCAGATGAAACAGCACGAAAAGATTCGGGAACATCTTCGTGTTTGGTCCAAACGGATTGCACGAATTCCAATTGTATTTCGCGCATGTCGATGAGGTGGACGACATGTCCTTTTGTTTTCAATTCCTTTTGCAGAAAAAGTGCTGCTCGTTGTGTGAGCGAATTTTTCCGGGGACTTCCCGATAGTACTGTTATAATCATAAAAAATTAATTAGTCAGTTTAGCAATTATTTTTTTTGCGATGGCCACAAATATCAAGGCAAGTGGATAAACCATCAAAAATCCAATGAGCCAATTGCTCATCCAGGTACTCAAAAAGTTTTCGGAAAAACCGAATTGTCGCCAGGTGTTAATTCCGCTCAAACAACAACTCAATGGTGTTGCCACCAAAAAGACAAAAACGAAAGGGATAAGTTTCGGATTGCGCAGTTTCATATTAAAAATCTAAATCACCCATTTTTCCATTTTCGTAATCGAGAATAGCTTGCTGGATTTCTTCTTTTGTATTCATCACAAATGGTCCATAAGAAACAACAGGTTCCTGAATTGGTTCACCTGCCAATAATAAAAATCGCGCATCACTTTCGGCATTGACAAATACGCCATCGTTCCCCCTTCCAAAAATCACATAGTGCAATTCGCTTTCCGATTTTCCTTTTCCAAAACTTAATTCACCTTTTAAAATGTAAAGCGAAGCATTAAAATGCGAGGGAATTTCAAAAAAATACGATCCTCCTTTTTTCATTTCTACCATCGCAGAAAGAATCGGAGATTGTGTATCTGCTGCTCCTTTTTTTCCGGCAAGT
This sequence comes from Flavobacteriales bacterium, assembly GCA_044360245.1. Classification (GTDB taxonomy): domain Bacteria; phylum Bacteroidota; class Bacteroidia; order Flavobacteriales_D; family UBA2798; genus UBA2798. Next base: position 3,536 of record JBIKKU010000014.1, read on the forward strand.
TCACCCGACACCAATTGAATGTGCACATTACCGTCTTCATCCTCAATTACAGGGAAAGATTCCTTTTTGATATCCTGGTAACGAGGAGTCATCATTTTTGCAGACTTAGGCAGATTGATCCACAATTGGATAATTTCCAAAACACCACCCTTTTTCAGAAATTCTTCCGAAGGACCTTCACTATGAATCACTCCACTACCTGCAGTCATCCATTGCACGTCTCCACCCTTTAAATATCCTTCGTTACCCATGGAATCTCTGTGGTAAACTTCACCTTGAAAAATAAATGTTACAGGCTCAAATCCTCTGTGCGGATGCGGTGAAATTCGACCGTGGGAACCTCCGGGATTTAATTCCGTTGGACCGGCATGATGCAACAATAAAAATGGAGATAGTTGATCCACTCCGCGGGCCGGAAGCGGTTGTTTAACGCGCATTGGACCCATTTGAAATTCGTGGGCATAAGTCACATAAAGGACTTCTCTGGAAGCTTTCATTTTACAAAGATACAATTTTAGTTGTATATACAACTTTTGCAGATGTATAAAAAAATCCCCCTCAAAAACTGAGGGGGATTTCAATGCTTAAAAATTACTTCGTAGTAATTGAAATTTCATTAACAGCTTGCATGGTCATCCCCATTACGGTCATGTCCATATCCTGTGTAATGCTTGCACTTTTGGTCCAGCATGTTTTTTCATCCAGATGCAATTCACCGGAAATCTCACCTTTCATTTTCACCTTTTGTCCGTTTTGGTTTACCGTACCTTCCATGGTTCCGGCAAGGGTTACGACATATTCTCCTTTTTCATTGGATTTAAGCGTGTAAGTCATGTCTACATCAATTGGTCCGCCACCGGTAGTCATGGTTGTTTTACGCTGCCAACTTTCGCCAATAGCAATTTCGTTGTCCGGAAAAACAGAGAACATGTTTTCGAACATTTGGTCGCTTTGTTTGGATTGTTGTTCAACAACATCTCTTCCGATAATATCAATGATGGAATCGGTATAAAGCGTAGTCACATCAAACGATTTGGTGACTTTCCCAAGATTATTCATTACCATGGGCATTGGTTTATCAATCATAGCTTTCAAGCCCATAAATGCAACAGATTGAGGATCGCTTGGATCAATCTCATCGGTGCTTGAATCGTATTTCACATTCATGCCCATCATGTTCATGTCCATAGCCATACGTTTGTATGTCGTGGTAACATTCACATCACCATTTCCTTCAACGCCGGTAACTTCCATGTCGGATTCCATCTCTACAATGGTTTTAACCTCCATGCCCGATTTTACCGTTGACTCAAGTTTCATGACCAGTGTTTGCTTAAATCCTGTTTCAGGTTTCAAACGCAGAAGTACTTTTTTTCCACCGGACTCACCCGAAGCAGCATCACCTCCACCGCAGGAAGTCATAGTTAAAACTGCTCCGAAAAGAAACAGTGCACCGAATAATTTTTTCATGATTTATTTTTTGATACAATATAAAACAATTACATCACGAAACACTTTAACCTAACATCAAAGTTTTACGCAACCAATTTAGGATTACATAAAAAACAAATTACCATCTCCATTCTATTCAAGACCCCAATAATTGGCCCCATAAATCTTTATTCATCTTTAAAATAATCATTAAGAAAAATGAAAATCAAACCAGCTTGCGCGCATACCAACACTTGGCAAAAAACAGGCTTACTTATAGTCCATTTTTCATAGTCCAATTGATATTTTGTAGTTTTCAAGTATGAAAGAAGTCATAGAGAAATACATTCAGGCAAATCATTTCGGTCGATTCATGGAAATGGAATTCACCATTGTAAAGCCCGGTGAAATCGTATATACTTTACCTGTTCGCAAAAACTTATTGGCCACCGAAACTGCAGCACATGGCGGAGCGCTTGCCGGACTAATGGATGCAGTATTGGGCGTTGCAGCTTTGTCTGCCGTTGCAGAAGAACAAAAAAGAGTTGCCACTCTCGAATTGAAAATTTCCTATTTCGCTCCGGCATTTGAAGGCGACCTCATCACAGGAAAAGGAATGGTGCTTAAAAAAGGTAATCGTATTGTTTTTTCGGAAGGAGAACTTTTCAATCAAAACCATCAGTTGATTGCCAAGGGCAGCGGAACATTTACAGCATACCCAATTCAGGAAAAATGATTGCAGGATTAATTATCGGAATTTTGCTCAGTGTTTGGGGGCTTTGGCTCTTTAATCGAAAAAAAAGATGGATCGCCTCTTGCGGTAAAGCCAAAGGTCTTATCGTATCGATTGAAACCAAACGCGAACACAAGTCGGATGGACGTATTTCACATACGAATTATCCTATTGTAGAATTTGAATTCGGAGGTAAAACCATACGCTTCCAAAACGAAGTAGGTGGAACAAACTATACCGAAGTTGGCAAGGAAGTAGAAATTTATTTCCGGCTTAACAAGCCACAAGACGCAAAAATCAACTCGTTCATGAGCATTTGGCTGCTTGAACTTGTCGTGCTGATTTTAGGATTGGGATTTTTAGCAGGATTCGTAATCGCTTTCTTTTTTCAGGCTTGAGTATTCGTTCCGCCGAAACCCATTGGAAACACAGGAACATCACCGGCTTTAATCTGACCATGGGTCTGTTCGAAGCGCGAAAGATTATCACCAAGTGCTCTAAACAATTGCTTGGCGTGAATTGGCGTTAATACAATTCTTGATTTCACTTTCGCTTTGGGAACACCCGGCATCACACGAACAAAATCAATGACAAATTCGGCATTCGAATGGGTAATGATGGCAAGATTGGAATAAACACCTTCCGCTACATCTTCTGTCAATTCAATATTGAGTTGTTGGTCTTTTTCGTTATTCATGAGTGTATTTTTTATAAAAATAGGCTTTGGTACTCACACCAACAACCTTGCCTTATGCATTTTTTTGTAAATTCGGAATGATAGGGGTCAGCAGCAAACATGACCTTTCTCCGTAAATTATAAAATGCAAATTATGGATATGAGCTACTCCACTTCGTCAATTGAAATTCCTGAAAACGTAATTCAGGAGGTTAGAATGCTTTTCCATTCCGGACATTCCTCCGACAGCATCGGAAAATTGATGGAAAGCAATGGTATTTCATCCGATGTTTACGAATCGGCATTGAAACTTGTTAAAAAAGAACATTACGAAAAACGCAGAAGCAGAGGTGTTGTTTTACTCGGTGTTGGCGGAATATTGTTGTTGTCGGGATTTGTTATTTCTGCCATTATGTTCCATTCCAACGGTTCGCCAACTTTTGCACTATACGGATTAACGAGTGTCGGAATAGGCCTAATTGTTTGGGGAATGGCAGATTGTTTGGGATTGTAAATCTTTTTTTTGCCCATAAAAAAAGTCCGCTTTAAAGCGGACTTTTTTGTTTCAAATCAATAGGTTTTATCGCATGAGCGTAACATGACCGTAATATTCTTTCTGATCACCGGTTAATGCATCTCTGGCTTTTATTTTCCATACATACACATCTTGTTTGCAATCCATTCCGCGGTGTGTTCCATCCCAAGCTTTGTTGGTGACATCGGTAGCAAAAATCAATTCACCCCAGCGATTGAAAATCATGAACTCGTAGTATTCAGGATCTACTCCATTTACCACCGGAAGGAATACATCGTTGATACCATCATTATCCGGCGTAAATGCATTAGGCACATACAAAAGGAACTCATCATAAATGGTAACATTTTTACACGTATCATCTACACAACCTTGTGCTGAAGTAACCTGCAAACACACGGTGTATTCGCCCGGAGCAGGATTTTCGAACAAGAACGAAGGATTCTGTGCTGTAGAATTTCCTTGTCCTGCAAAATCCCAAACATAACTTGCTCCATTGATGGATGCATCAGAGAAATTCACCAAAGAATTCAATACGGTAGGCTGCGTAGGTAACCAATCGAAATCGGCAATAGGATTCGGGAATACACAAACAATATCTGTGAAGGTAGAATCACCAACACAACCATCGGGAGAAGTTACGGTAAGTGTTACATCATAACATCCCGGTGTATTGTAAGTGGATGATTGCGCTCCACAACCAGTGGAACTGCTTCCATTTCCAAAATCCCAACTGCAGTTTCCGTTCATTTGTCCTGCAGGAGTATTATTGGTAAAGTTCACAACCAATGGTGCACATCCGGAGGCCGGAGATACAGCAATATCAGGCGTTGGAAGAGGCAAGAAACCTACGTTGATGTAAAGAGTATCTTGTGTCGGACAATCATCTTCTGCAACCAACATAACTGTAGTAGGTGCTGTTGGAACAAAAGTCAATGATGCATTATCAATGAGCGTATCGTTTCCATAGAACCATGTAAACGTATATGTCGGAACACCAAGTGTTGCGCTTGCTGTGATGGTTGCAGGTGATCCGGGACAAACATCGATATCTCCGCTTGTTGTTGGAATAAATGCAGGAATCACTGCAACGTTCGCCGATTGTGGACCTGCGGTACATCCATTCGCATCGGTAACCGTTGCCGTAAAAGTTGCAGGGGCAGTAAGATTAACATTCAACTGCTCGTTTACATCACCTGTATTCCAGGTAAAAGTATAAGGTGCCGCACCACCTGTAGCACTAGCTGACAAGATTCCAAAACCATCATAACAAATGGTGATATCGGAAATGGTATTCATCACCAATACCGATGGTTCGTTAATGGTTGCTGAAGCTGTAACATTACATCCATTCGCATCTTGGGCAACAATGCTGTAAACACCTGCGCATAGTCCGGTGAAATTTGGCGATGCCTGGAAGCTTGCTCCGTTATCGACACTATACTGAACCGTATTTACACCAACAATATCCACTGTACCATCACATGATCCTGTACACAAAGCATCGGTTGCGGTAAATGAACTGATGACAACTGCAGCGGGTTCTGTGATGTTAAACACAGTGCTGATGCTACAGCCATTGTCATCTGCAATATCCAAGCTGTAGGTTCCTGCACAAATTCCTGTTACGGTATTTTGGTTAGGACCACCAATGGCACTTCCCCAAGTATAGGTATATAAACCTGAACTTGTTCCACCGGTTACATTCACTGTTGCATCACCATCACACACACCAAAACATGAAGCATTGGTAGATGTTTGAGAAGCGATGGCAAGTGCAGTTGGTTCTGTAACCGTTACGTTGGCCGGTGTCTGACATCCATGCGCATCTTGCACAAGCACGGTGTAATTTCCTGCAGCCAATAAATTTTGTGTTGCCAAAGCAGAAAGCGTTGCACCATTATCGTAACTGTACAAGTAAGGTGTAACACCACCATTGGCTACAATCGAAATTTCTCCAGAATTATCGCCATTACAAAGCAATGCTGTTGGAGTTGCAGTTAAAGTCAATGCTGTTGGTTCAGCAACTGTGGCAGTTTGCACAGCCTGACAACCATTGGCATCTGTTACAGTTACTGTGTAAGTATTTGCGCACACCGCATTAAACACTCCTGCTGCTTGATTTGCACCACCAATATTGTATTGCAATGCACCTGTTCCTCCTGATGCAGTAACATCGATGATACCATCGCATACTGCATTGCAATTCACATCGGTTACAAAAACCGCAGTGATTACAGGAGAAGCTTCATTGGTAATGGTTTCAATTTGCATAACCTGACAACCATTGGCATCTTCAACAAGCACAGGATAGGTATTTGCAGCTAATCCTGTAAATGCATTTGAAGCCTGAAGTGTAGCGCCATTGTCAATAGAATATTGATATCCTGAAGTCCCACCGTTGGCAGTAATGGTAATATCACCGTTTGGCAACCCACATGTGGAAGGATTCAATACTGTTGTAAATGTAATGGCTGTTGGTTCGGTAATGGATTGAGTCGTTCCAATCAAACAGTTGTTGGCATCTTTGATAAATACCTGATGAGAACCTGCGCACAATCCTGCAAGCAGTGATGCTGTTTGATACACTACACCATTGTTGCTGGAGTATAAATAAGGTGTTGTTCCACCTGATGCATTTACCTGAATTGTTCCATCGCAAACTCCATTGCAGGTGGCGGGAGTTGAAGTGTAAGTTGCAGAAAGTGCAGCAGGTTCGGCAACGGTAACAGTTCCCGTAACAACACAGTTGTTGGCATCTTTAACGGAGATGTTGTAAGTACCGGCTGCCAGCGCAAAGAAAGAGAAAGAAGATTGATACGTTGTTCCACCGTTGATGGAATATTGCAATGTACCGGTTCCTCCACTTGCAACGATAGTGATTGTTCCACTTGCATTTCCAAAACAAGTAAGATCGGTGTGACTTGTTGTAAAGGTTATTGCAGTAGGTTCTGTAATGGTTGCTGTTGCAGCTTGCAAGCAGTTATTCGCATCGCGCACCACCACATTGTAAGTTCCTGCAGTTAATCCTGTAAATGTTGGTGAAGCCTGGAATGTTGTTCCATTATCAATTGAATATTGATAAGGAGCAGTTCCACCGCTTGGTGCGTTAAAAGTGATCTGACCATTGTTACCACCGTTGCATGTTACATTCGTTGCAGCAGTAGTATAGACAATAGGAGCAGGTTCTGTTAGGTTAAAGGGAATAACAAACACACAGAATCCTTGGTCGGTAAGCGTAATCGCATGCGAACCATCGCAAATGGAATTGAAAGTTCCGGATCCGAATTGGGTAAAGGTGTTATCCAAATCATAGGTAATGGTTCCAAAACCACCCGTTGCAATTACATCTACGGTTCCATCGCAAGTACCCGGACAGGTTGGATCTGTTTGCGACAATAAAGTTCCTGACATTTGAATATCACTGATACCAACGAAATAGGTTTCCTGACAACCTAATGCATCGGTAACTAAAATCTCATAAGCACCTGCTACAACATTATTGAAAATACCTGTAGTGTTAACATCGGCAATGGTTACGTTGTTGTAGGAGTATGGAGCACTTCCTCCGCTGGCAACTACCTGGAAATTTCCGTCGTTAAATCCGCAGTTGGATGGATCCGTAAACACAGTATCCACTGTGTATCCCGGAGGATCAACAAGATTTACGGTTGAAGTAGTTTGACAACCATTCGCATCTTTGATGATTAAAGTTTGCGTTCCGGAACACAATCCGGTAAAAGTTGTTCCGCTTTGGAAAGCACCGCCGTTAATGTTGAATTGGTAAGGAGCGGTTCCTCCTGCACTGGTAGCAACTGAAATTTGTCCGTTGCAAATTCCTTGACAAATCGGATTGGTTGGCGTGTATGTTGCTGTTAGTGCAGCAGGTTGCGTAATGACAACGTTTGCATTCGCAATACAACCATTTGCATCTTGTGTAACTACATTTATCGTACCCGCACAAAGTCCACTCAGCACATTGCTTGCTTGATAAGTTAATCCACCATTCGAAGAATACTGATAAGGAGGAGTTCCACCGGAGGCTGTTACCGTAATTGTTCCATTGCATTGACCATTACATGTTACATCTGTTTTCACTGATGTAAAACTTACTTGTGTGGGTTGGGTAATGGTAACAGGAACTGTAGTTTGACAGTTGTTAATGTCGGCCACAACTACTGAATATGTACCTGCAGTAAGGTTGGTAAATGTGTTCGATGCTTGAGGTCCGGGTCCAGGATTTAAGTCATACGTTAAACTTCCTGTTCCGCCTGTTGCATTAATGATTACTTGTCCATTAGCACCACCAAAACACAAAACATTTGTTTGCGATCCGATCGATGCAGTTGGACTGGTTAAATTGCTAATGGTAATAATGGTGGTTGTATTGGCTGTACATCCATTTGCATCCTGAACGGTAACGGTATAATTTCCCGGCGCCAGACCTGCAAAAGTCCCCGATGATTGGAATGCACCACCATTCAATGAGAATTGATAAGCACCCGTTCCCCCGGCACCTGTAGCGGTAATTGAACCGTTACTGCTTCCGCATGTTGAAGAAACAACAGTAGCAGGCGTGACGGTAAGTGCAGTAGGTTGAGTAACTGTTGCAGTTAAAGTTTTGGTACAACCACTTGCATCTTTTATTACTACCGTATAAGATCCTGCACACAATCCTGTAAAAGTATTTGAAGCCTGAAATGCTCCACCATTGATTTGGTATTGTAAAGCACCTGTTCCACCTCCTGCACCGGTAACTGTAATTGAACCATTGCAAGTACCATTACAGGTTGCATTCGTAACAGTAAGTGTTCCGGTAATTGCGGTTGGTTGTGTGACGGTGTAAGATGCTGTAGCAACACATCCGGATGCATCTGTCATGGTTACGGTATACGTACCAACACCAAGATTGGTGGCGGTTTGCGTGGTTTGTACAGGACTTGAATTCCAAGAATAGGTGAAACCTGCTAATCCGGTAGGACTAGCTGTAGCTGTTCCGTTTGTCCCTAAATTACAGGTAGCATTAGTACCTGCTGCAGTAACAGAACAACAGGCCGGTCCGGGATTGATGGTAAAGGTTCCGGTAGTGGTACATCCGCCTGCTCCGGTAACCGTATAATTATAGGTTCCATCAGGCAAATTGGTAAATGATGCTGTTGCTCCTGCGGTATTTGCCTCCACCACCGAAGGCGGATTTGCAGGTCCCGTAATTTGTACCGTATATGGCCCGGCACCAACGGCATTGTCAATCACCACCGATCCATTATTGTATCCATTGCAAGATTCTGCAGTTGGAGTAACCGTTGGAGTATTCAGTGTAGAAAATGAAATAACAACATCATCCTGATCGGTAATTTGAACTCCATCACAACGCGTGTAAACCACTCTTGCGGTATAGGTTGTGGGAGAAACCGTAGGACAAACCGTAATGGTGTTTCCTGTTCCAATTTGTGTTGCACCTTGCCACCATGTTGTGGTATAAACGGCAGGCCCGTTTGGTGTAAAACGCCATCCCTCACCTGCTGCATTTGCTGCCCACGTTGGAGTGGAATTTCTTCCGGGAGCGGCCAATCCTACTGTACCTGTTGCGTTCTGAATACCAATAATAGCACGACCGCCATTCCATCCTGAACAAAGCGGTTTAGCATTGGTATAAACTTCAATAACGTTGGTGGTTTCATACAACACCATTTGTGTTGACGATTTAATGCTGGTACAACTAAAATGACAAACCTGATTAAAATTTACCACAAGCATCCGACATGGAGCTGTTCCAAGAAGGTGGTATTTTACGTTACCGCAAATGGAAGGATCGATATCATGATAGACACCGAAAATAGAATTTAAAGGAAGCGTATTGCTAGGACAATTGGCGGTGAAAGACCAAGGACAAAATCCACTAGCATAACCTGTGTTAAAACTAATGTTTCCATTAGATCCTATAACACATTGGGTATAGGTATTTCCGTAAAAGCAAAAAGGGAATGGGAGGTTAATCAATCCGGAATATACATCGTCCGTTCCCACCGAAACTCCTGTTCCTCCGGCCTGATTGTATGGCACAACCGGCGCATATGGAACCGCACCCACCGTATAGGTTGTTGTGTTTCCCACATGAAAAGGAGTAGAAGTTAAATTGGTGCATGGCGTACCGCAAGGCAAAACCTGGTCGGCAGGAGCAATGATGTTCGGACATCCCGGTGCTTGTGCAGCAGAATGAAAAGGTATTGCCGCAAGGGCAAAAAGGGTGTAAATAAGTTTTCTCATGGCCTCAAATGAGATTTCCCGAATGTATAAAAAGTCGGGTCTTTTAAAAATGACGTTAAATTTTACCACGGTTGCCCACCTAAAACGGTTAAAATTCACAGCATTTAAAACAAACACTCATTATCAGACACTTAACTTATGGGTATTACCAAAAATGGATCATTTTCAAGGGACTAAAAAAAAACGCCCGTCTCCGGGCGTTTTTTCAAAAGTGTGATGATGAATACTATTTCAATAAAGTCACATGTCCAAAGTACAATTTCTCTTCTCCGGTTAAAATGCTTCGTGCTTTCACACGCCATACATAAACATCCTGCTGCGACATTTGATTTTTGAAGGTCCCATCCCAACCATTGGCAGGAACTTGTGATTCGAAAATCAATTCTCCCCAACGGTTAAACACCAGGAATTCATAGTGCAGCGGATCGGCACCGTTAAGTACAGGAATGAAAATATCGTTGAACCCGTCGTCATTCGGTGAGAATGCATTTGGCACATACACCAGGAACTCATCAAAAATGGTTACCATTTTACAAGTATCATCTACACAACCTTGCGGTGATGTCACAGTGAGGCATACTTGATATTGCCCGGTATCTGCATTCACAAAATTAAAGGTTGGGTTTTGATCGGTTGAGGTTCCAAGTCCTGCGAAATCCCACGCATAAGTATTTCCATTCACCGATTGATCCACAAAATTCACTACCGTATTCAAAATGGTTGGTGTTTCCGGGTTCCAGGTAAAGTCGGCTATCGGATCTCCGAACACACAAACTACATCGGTGAAGGTACTATCCCCTACACAACCTTCAGGCGATGTAACGGTAAGTGTGATGCTGTAACAATCCGGAACGGTGTAAATATTAGTTTGTGTTCCGCATCCCGTTGCCGTATTTCCATCTCCAAAATCCCATGTACAATCAGCACCAACTTGGTTTGCAGGTGTTGTGTTGGTTATGGTAACTGTCAATGGAGCACAACCACTCGCAGGAGACACGCTGATATTAGGTTGTGGTGGTGCGTAGAAAGTGACATTGAGGTAAGAAGTGTCGTAAGTCGGACATTGGTCGGACGCTACCAGCATTACCTGCATCGGTTGAGTTGGTGTGAAGATTAAGGTATCGCTATCAATCAAGGTATCGTTTCCATAGAACCAGATGAAGTTATAGGCCGGAACTCCATCGATTCCACCGGCAGTAAATATTGCAGGATCTCCCTGACAGATTTGAATGTCGCCTGAGTTGCTAGGCACAAACACCGGCAGCACGGAAGCGCTTGCAGATTCACTGTTGGAAACACAACCGTTTTGGTCAACTGCGTATGCGGTGTTGGTTACCGGAACAGTTGTTTGGAAATTCAAATACTGAGTGGTATCGCCCGTATTCCACACAAAATAATAAGGAGCTGTTCCACCACTTGCATTTCCAATCATCGTTCCAAATCCATTGTAACACACCACCACATCAGCAATGGTATCCAGTACTAATGGATTCGGTTCAACAATGGTTGCTGCAGTAGTAGCCTGACAACCCGCTGCATCTTCTACAACGATGTTGTAAATACCTGCGCACAAGTTATTGAACAACGATGCTGCCTGGAATGTAGCTCCATTATCGATGGAATATTGAACAGTATTGATTCCAAAAATTTCAATCACACCATCGCAATCAGCGTTACATGTCACATCAGTAACATTGTAATTGTTGATGATGACTTGTGGAGGTTGAGTCACAGAAAGTGTTGTGGATACAGAGCATCCGTTATTATCTATAATATCCACCGGATAAGAACCTGCGCATAAACCTGTAACGTTGTTTTGGTTTGGACCTGCAATTCCGTTTGCCCAGTTGTAAGTATAAAGTCCTGCACCGGTTGTACCACCCGAAACTTGTACATCCACTGTTCCATCACACACACCAAAACAAGAAGCATTGGTTGCTGTTTGGTTGGTAATGATCAATTGAGCAGGCTCGGTTACATTGACTTGCGCAGCACTCTGACATCCATTGGCATCTTCAACAACCACATCATACAATCCTGATTGCAAGAAGCTGACTGTAGCCATTGAAGAAAAAGATGCACCGTTATCGATACTGTACAAATACGTTGGAACACCACCATTGGCATTGAACGCAATAGATCCGCTGCCATCACCAAAGCAAGAAAGTGGCGTTGGCGTAGTTGTAAATGTAAGTTGAGTTGGTTCGGTTAATGTAGCTGTTTGTGTATCCTGACATCCATTGGCATCGGTAACAGTAAGTGTATAAGTACCTGCACACAAAGCGGCGAATGTTCCACCTGCCTGACCGGCACCACCGATATCAAAAGTCAATGCACCTGTTCCACCGGATGCTGTTGCTACGATTGAACCATCACAAACCGCATTACAAAGCAAATTGGTTGCGAATAAACTATTGATTACCGGAGAAGCCTGATTGGCTACAATTTCAGAACCTGTTACATGACAACCGTTGTTATCTTGAACATCGATGGCATAGGTATTTGCTGCCAAACCACTAAAGTTATTTCCGGCAACAAAAGTTGCACCACCATCTGTACTATAAGTAAATCCGGGAGTTCCGCCGTTTGCAGTAATATCAATTACACCATTCGGATTTCCGCAAGTGGAAGGAGTAACAACAGCGGAATAAGTTACTGCAGTTGGTTCTGTGATGATTTGAACTGCAGAAATCTGACAGTTGTTTACATCTTTTACCACGACAGTATGATTTCCAGCACACAATCCAATCAAAGTTGAATCGGGTGAGAATGTCACGCCATTATCCGGGCTAAAGAAATAAGGTTGTGTTCCACCTGTTGCTTGAACAAAAATTTCGCCATCACAACTTCCGTTGCAAAGTGCTGCAGTTGTAGTATAAATTGCTGCAACAGGAGCAGGTTGCGTAATGACAACGGAACCTGTTGTTTGGCAACCATTACCATCGGCAACGATAATGTTGTAAGTATTTGCTGCCAATCCAAAATAGGCAAACTGTGCGCTCAATGGTGCTGCACCTGTAATGCTGTATGTGTAACCAGCACCCGGTGTTCCGCCTGCACCAACAAGCGTAAGTGTACCGGTATTGTTTGCATTACATGTTAGATTGGTATGACTTTCACTAAAGGTAACCGGAGTTGGTTCGGTAACTGTAATGGTGTTTGCCTGTGTACAGTTGTTGGCATCCATCACCATCAAATTGTAAGTTCCTGCAGCAACACCCGTAAAGTTTGGAGAAGCTTGATAGGTTAAGCCTCCATCAATACTGTATTGGTAAGGAGCGGTTCCACCTGTTGGAGCAGTGAATGTGATCGTTCCATTTGTTCCACCGTTACAAGTAGGATCAGTTTTCGATGAAGTATAAATAATATTATCAGGAGCAGTTAAAGTAAACATGGCAACGTAAACACAGAATCCTTGGTCGGTCATTACTACTGCATGTGAACCATCACAAATGTTGGAGAAGTTTCCGGCACCAAATTGTGTTTGCACACCATTGTCTAAATCGTAAGTAATCGTTCCAAATCCACCTGTTGCGGTAGTGATAACCGTTCCATCACAAGCACCGGGACAAGTAGGATCTGTTTGTCCTAACAAAGCACCCGACATTTGAACATCGTTCACACCAACGAAAAGTGTTTCATGACAACCTAATGCATCTTCCACCAAAACTTGGTAAGCTCCGGCAACAAGATTTAAAAACTCACCTGTAGTATTTGGTCCATCTGCAGTAGTGAGGTTGGTATACTGATAAGATCCTGCACCACCGGTTGCCACAACCTGGAAACCTCCATCGTTAAATCCACAGTTGGATTCATCCATGTAAACAGTATCCAAATTGTATCCCGGAGGATTTGTTAAAGTAACGTTTGTGGTAAACTGACATCCATTGGCATCTTGTGTAATCATGGCATATATACCCGCACACAATCCGGAGAAGTTCGTGCTTGCTTGCATTGCACCGCCATTGATCGAATATTGGTAAGGTGCAGTTCCGCCCGATGCTGTAGTGGCAACAACAGTTCCATCGCATGCATTGTTACAAACAGGATCTGTTCCGGTAAATGTTCCGCTCACAGCAGTAGGTTGTGTAATTACAACGTTTACGTTGGCGATACATCCATTGGCATCCTGAGTAACTACAGAGTATGTACCTGCGCACAAACCGGTGAGCACATTGGATGCTTGATAAGTCAAACCTCCATTGGAAGAATATTGGTAAGGCGGTGTTCCTCCACCGGAAGTAACGGTTATTGTACCATCACAAACACCATTACAAGTAGCATTGGTTTTTACGGTTGAAAGCGTGACCTGTGTAGGTTGTGTAATGGTAAAGTTTACCGTTGAAGTACAAGAATTTCCATCTGTTACAGTGACAGAATATGCACCTGCAGTAAGATTGGTAAAGGTGTTGGAAGCTTGAGTCGGACCGGGATTCAAATCATACGACAATGAACCTGTTCCACCCAATCCTGTAATTACCACTGATCCATTTGCACCACCAAAACAGGAAACGTTGGTTTGAGTTCCGACTGTTGCAGTTGGACTTGGCTGGCTTGCTATAGTGGCATTAAGAGTAGTTGTACAGTTATTGGCATCACGAACGGTAATTGTGTAGGCACCCGGTGCGAGACCATTAAATGTTCCACTCGCTTGAAACGCACCTCCATTCAATGAATATTGATACGTTGTTGTTCCGCCTGCACCTGCAGCAGTTAATGAACCATTGTTGAGTCCGCAGGTTGCCGGAATATTTGTGGTAATGGAACCACTAAGTGCTGTTGGTTGTGTGATGGTGGTATTGATGGTGAATGTACAGTTAGATGCATCTCTTACAGTAATTGTATAAGCACCTGCACACAAACCTCCAAAAGTATTTGAAGCCTGGAATGCGCCACCATTCAATGAATATTGAAGCGCTCCTGTTCCACCGGCTGCAGCAACTGAAATAGATCCGGTACACTGACCATTACACAACACGTTTGTTGGAGTTGCAGTTCCCGAAAGAGCTGTAGGTTGTGTTACCACATAGTTTGCAGTAGCAATACATCCGGAAGCATCGGTTATGGTAACCGTATAAGTTCCGGCAGGTAAACCAGTCGCGGTTTGTCCTGTTTGCACAGGTGTTGAATTCCAGCTATACGTAAAGCCGGGCATACCAACCGGATTCGCCGTTGCAGTACCATTGGCACCACCACCGCATGTTACGTTGGTTCCTGCGGCAGTAACCGAGCAACAAACAGGACCGGGATTGATGGTAAATGTTCCGGTAACCTGACAACCATTTGCTGCAACAACCGTGTAATTGTATGTACCATCGGGTAAGTTGCTAAATGTGGCAGTACCTGCAGCTGTGTTTGGTTCAACAACTGCAGGCGGATTGGCCGGACCGGTAATGGTTACAGTGAATGGACCAACACCCGGAGCATTATTCACAACAACAGATCCATTGTTATATCCATCACACGTTTCCGCTGTTGGTGTTACTGTCGGAGCTGCGAGAGAGTTTTGGGTAAGCGTTACAGGATCGGTATCGGTAATCAATAGACCATCACAACGGGTATATTGAATTTGAGCAGTATAGGTAGCAGGATAAGTAGCCGGACAAACATTCACTGAATTTCCGGTACCGATTTGTGTTGCACCTTGCCACCAGGTTACAGTATATGTTGGAGCACCATTTGGTGTAAAGCGCCATCCTTCACCTGCTGCAGCGGGAACCCAAGTTGGTGTTGTATTTCTTCCGGGAGCGGCTAATCCAACAGTTCCTGTAGCATTTTGAATTCCTATAATCGCGCGACCACCGTTCCATCCTGCACACAAAGGTTTCGCATTGGTATAAACTTCGATAACATTGGTGGTTTCATAAAGCACAAACTGCGAATTCACGCGCATGGCGGTACATGAATATTCAGCAACCTGATTGAAATTCACCACAAGCATACGGCAAGGAGCGGTACCAATCAAATGCCATTTTACCTGACCACCTGCAATCGGCAGAAGGTCCATGTAAATGCCAAAAATTGAATTTAAAGGAAGGGTATTACTCGGACAGTTGGCAGTAAAAAACCAAGGGCAATATCCATTGGCCAAAGCGGGATTAAACCTGATGGTACCATTAGAACCTACCACACATTGCGTATAGGTATTGCCATAAAAACAGAAAGGAAAAGGTAAATTCACTACCGGACTGTAAACGTCATCTCCGTTCACAACCACTTGAGTTCCTCCTGCTTGGTTGTAAGGTAAAACCGGCGCATAAGGCACTGAAGCAACCGTATAAGTTGAGGTACTTCCCACATGAAACGGAGTTGCCGTTAAGGTAGTACAGGCCACAGAACAAGGCATGGTAAAATCTGCAGGAGCAACAATATCGGGACATCCCGGTGCTTGCGCTTTCACAAGTAAAGCCGATGCAAAGAGTGCAAAGAGCAGAGAGAGTTTCTTCATTGCAGTACGTTGATGTAGTATTGACGTTTAAGGTATATAGGGTTGCCTGATTTTTCGCGTTAAATGGGATGAAGAATGAAATATCTAGGACTAAATCACGACCTAAACAATCTAATCGATTTTATTTAACAATGTGATAAATTTTTCACAAGCTTAGTTAGGCAACCTTTTTTATCTAAACCGTCATTTATATGCAAAAAATCAAGATTTTCGGTCTGGTTTTTGCCCATAACTCTGAAACTCTTATTGCCATGAAACTGACTTCGCTGCTTTTTGTTTTAATGTTCACTGTAACAACTTTTTCTCATGCTGCAGGATTGATTCCTGTTTTCAAAAATGAGAAAGCAACATTCTCCATGAATAAAGAAGCCAATACTTCTGATACACGTTTTACATTAAATGCAACTTCGGCTCAAATTAAAGATTTGCAAAGCAAGGCGAGTGAAATCAGTCATTTGTGCAAACTCACCACAACTTCTATTGGATCAAATGTTTACCAATGCGATTTACACATCACCGCACAATACCATGCAGAATACGTTTCTAAAATGTTTGTCTTGATGGGTATCGAAAAATTTGAATTCGAAGGAAAACAACACGGCATTATGGAATTGTATGATGTGGTGATGAAAAAAATCCTGGGATTGTAATTTACAACACTCAATATCGAAAGCCCTGTTGAAAGACGGGGCTTTTTTTATGGATTGAATTCTTTCCACTTTTTCCGTCCGAATATTTTTTTGGCTGTAAATATTTTTTTTCCTTCTACTTTCACATCGACAAATTCAAATTCAGTTTGCTGATTTCTCATTACATCACGGATGCACCACTTGTCGTTTTTTCGCAATGCAAACCATTTGTTGGGCAGAAGTTTTATGTCATCATAAAGTGCCTTCTGATCTGCAATTCCTGAATATTCATTTGTACTAAATATTCCATATTGTTTATTTGCCTCGTATACGACAATTGCATTCGGATCATTTCCGGAAGTTGGAATAAAATACTTGATATCGGCATCTAGTGGAAAAGCAACGCGGTGCTTGGTGCGGTAGGATAAAAAGTAATCGCCTTTCCAAATCCACTGTTGGTTATTCATGACAACTCTCCAAAAATATACCCTTCCCCAATCGCCATACGTTTGGTAAATCAAATCAATCGAATCGGCTGCATTCGCATAATCTTCGCTTCCTCCGAAACTATATATCCGAACCGAATTACCGGTTCTTGCGATATACAAAGGTTGATTTTCTATAGCAACAATATCATCAGCTTTTACTTTCATCAAAACAAAACCGGAAGGCAATTCCAAATGAATTTCATCATCA
>JBIKKU010000173.1:0-6585 GCA_044360245.1 Flavobacteriales bacterium
ACCACTTGTTCATCCAAACCATAACGCATGGCCATTTTCTTTACACGTGGAGTGGTAGAAAAAGCAGTAACGACTTTGGATTTAATTCCTTTGTATTTTACCAAATAATGAATGAGCAATAAGATGATGTGGTGAGAATCTACAAATTCACCACGGCTGTTGTACAATCCAATACGGTCGGCATCTCCGTCGGTGGCTAAACCGCAATCGATGTTTCCTGATTTTTTAATGAGCGCAGAAAACTCAAGCAGGTTTTTGTGGATCGGTTCGGGAGCCTGCCCCATAAAACTCGGATTGTAATCGCAATGCAATTGCACTGTTTCGGGAAGGATGCGACGAATCACGTTCTGACCTGCGCCGTACATGGCATCGTAAGCCAATTTCAATCCCGACTCACGAATGGCACGCAAATCAAAGTTCTTTTCGATATGTGCAACGTAATTGTCTTCTAGCGGAACAATTTCAATTTTTCCTGCTGCAACCAATTCATCGATACTGGTGTTTTCAAGATCAACTGAATTTGCTTCGGGAATCATGTCCTCAATTTCCTGAACTTTTACCGGAGATAAAGGTCCACCAAATTCGCTTTTCAGTTTGTATCCGTTGTAAGAAGGAGGATTGTGTGAGGCTGTAAGAATCACACCCAACGAAGCACCGTATTGTTTTGTACCCAGGGAGACCATTGGCGTAGAAACAAATCCTTTGGCCAGGTATACATGAATGCCTTTGGAGACAAAAACTTTAGCTACCGTTTCAGCGAACAATTCACCCGCAAAACGGCAATCGTGTCCGACAACTACTTTTTTGGTTTTGTTGTTTTTAATGATCCACTCAGCCGAAGCCAAGGTAACGCGTGCAACGTTTTCTACGGTAAAATCTTTTGCGATAATCGCTCTCCAACCGTCGGTTCCAAATTTGATTTTGCTCATCATGCTGTAGTGTTTGATTTAAAAATAATAAAAAGCCTTTACATCAGCGGATATTCGAAGGATTTAGGTAAAAAAAAACACCATCACCATCGATAAAAAAGGTGCCATGAAAAAGTGGACAAGGCTGAATTCGAATTCTTACCAATTCCGGAAAATGGAAAAAGGTGAGGATTACCGCAATTATACCTAAGTAATTATACGCTTATTTGTTCCTGCTGAAATAGCTAGATTAACGTGCCAATTTCTGAGAGAGATGAACCAAAAATGCACACTACTTCTGCTTACATTTTTGCTGTTTTCAACAGGTAATTCTTTTGCCATTATTGTCAACGGGTATGCCAAGGTAACTTCCATTGCATCCACGGATTTATCGGTTAGCAATGTGAATCAAACCAACCATAGTTTTGTTGTGGGAGAATATGTTGTGCTGATGCAAATGCAGGATGACGTAATTGGCGCAAATACAGCCGATGCAAGCACTTTTGGTGACTTATCCTCCATTGGAAATGCAGGCAGATATGAAATCAAACAGATTACTGGGATTAATGGTACAACCACCGCCGGATTTTCCTCTGCCACACCAACAACCATCACCATTCAATCCATAACCCACACCTACAACACCGGGACAAATAGCAGTGTTCAGTTGATTACATTTCGTAGAATGTCGGCCACCGATTATTCCACCACAGCAGCCATAACCGCTTTGAGTTGGGATGGAAATGTAGGAGGAGTTGTTGCCATGGAAGTACCGGGAATACTGACGTTAAACCACAGCATCACAGCTAACGCACAAGGGTTTAGAGGCGGCGCTGTTTCTGCGAATTTTTACATTGGTGGGACAGCCTGTTATACCACGCCTTACAGATCGAGTTCTACCAATTACGGCTACAAAGGAGAAGGCATTTACAAACGCACAGCTGCAAATTACACCAATGGCAGAGGGAAAATATTGAATGGTGCAGGTGGAGGAGTTGAGATTAACGCAGGCGGTGGAGGAGGAGGGAATTATACCTCCGGAGGAATCGGAGGCTCCGGATGGAATGGTGGTACAGGATGTTCAGTAGCAACCGGTGGACATGGATTGGGAGGGATAGATTTATCGGCACATATTTCGAGCGCAAGGATTTTTATGGGAGGAGGAGGTGGTGGCGGTCAGCAAAACAATGGTCAATCCACAGCAGGTGGAGCCGGCGGCGGAATTGTCATGATCAAAGCTGGAACACTAAGAACCACGGGGACTTGCGGTGGTTATACCATTTCTGCCAACGGAGCAACTGCAAGCAATTCAGGTGGTGATGGAGGTGGTGGAGGCGGTGCAGGAGGAAGTGTTTTGTTTTGGGTAAATACCTGGAGCATTTCAGGATCGTGTGTATTAACCATCCAAGCCAATGGTGGCAACGGAGCAACCGTAAACTCATCTACCCATGGCGGTGGTGGTGCGGGTGGACAAGGAGTTGTGATTTACAACAGTGCGCAACCAACGACAAACATTACCACGCAAACCAACAATGGGACCGCAGGCTGCAACAACAACAGTGTGCCATGCACAAGTTCTGCAGGATCGGCCAGTGGCTCGAACAATAACGGAATTTCTTCATTGCAAAGTTCAGGTAATCCATTGCCGATTGAGTTGATCTCCTTTTCTGCGCGTCCACAAGACCAAATGGTACGCGTACAATGGACAACGGCTTCAGAACAGAATTGCAGTCATTTTACCCTTTTAAAATCCACCAACGGCATAGATTGGATTGAACTCGATACCAAAGCAGGTGCAGGAAATTCCAACGATGAAATCACCTATTTCAGTTTGGATGAACAACCTGAAAAAGGCATCAATTATTACCGATTGATCCAACATGATTTTAACGACGACAAATGGTTCTCAGAGATCATTGCCATTGATTTCAATGGAACTACTCAAAATTGGACATGCTTTCCAAATCCCGCATCGGCACAGGTTTATATTCAATCCAATACCGAGGATGATGTGCAAAATTTCTCGGTGTTTGATGTTTCAGGAAAAACAATGGAAGCAGAATATTACTCCAACAGTTCAGGACAAATTATCCTAAACACTTCCGAATTCAGCGAAGGAATTTATTTTGTCCAGGTCAATTCCACCTACCTGAAATTGATCGTACGTAAATAAAAAATTATTTTTTAATTCCTTCCGAATCCAGCCATCTGCGGTATTCTCCGGCATATTGTTCGTGCTGATCAACTGTTTTGGAGAAGTTGTGAAATCCATCGTAACCCGGTTTGGCACACATGTAGATGTAATCGTTTTGTTCGTAATTCAACACCGCATCAATCGAAGAAATTTCAGGCACATTGATTGGACCCGGAGGTAATCCTGCGTAACGGTAGGTATTGTAAGGTGAATCGTATTCGAGATGTTTGTTCAACACACGACGAATACCAAAATCTCCAACAGCAAATACAACAGTAGGATCCGATTGCAAACGCATTCCTTTTCTGATACGGTTGATGTACAATCCTGCAATTCGCGGCCTTTCCGAGGCATTGCGTGTTTGTTCCGCCTGCACAATCGAGGCAAGTGTGGTTACTTCCGATTGCGTTAAACCAAGAGCTTTAGCCTTTGCAGCGCGATCGGCATTCCAGAATTTCTTGTAGTTTTTGGCAATTTCACGAATGAATTCTCCCGCATCGGTTGCCCAATCCATTTGATAGGTATTGGGAATAAACATGGCTACAAAAGTCTGACGGTTAAAACCATATTTAGCCATCGTATCCGGATGGGTGAATGCAGATATTAGCGCAGTAGAATCAGCTTCAATGTATTTTCCAACCTTCCCTGCAATGTCTTCGATGGTGCGGCAATTGTTAAAAGTCACCTTCACTTCCAAACGACCATTTCCTGCACGCAAATGATTGATCAAGTCTTTATTGCTCCATCCGTTTTTGATTTCGTATTTACCCGGAACCACATTTTTTCCGAGGTAATTTTTTTTCTCCGCAATCTCTATAAATGCTGCCTTGTCTTTGATGATGTTATTTTCATCGAGTAAGTTGGCAACGTCTTCCATGGATGAACCGGTGGGAATATAAACGAATGTTTTATCGCCTTCGAACTCAACATTGGCGCGACTTTGCTTAAAATAAAAACGCAATGCTTCATGTCCCCACATCCCAACAATAAACTTAGGTGCGAGCTCTGCGATTAGGACAAGTGCGATTAAAATGATTCCGATTTTTTTCATGGAATGGAACTAAAATATTTTTTGCATAAAAAATTCATCCTCGTAAACATTTCCCGTTCGGTGCCAGGAATGTTTGGTGCCGGACACCAGGAAACCCTGACCGGAAAAAAGCTTCACAGAAGCCTCGTTGCTCTTGAGCACATTACAGAACACAGTTTTCAATTGCAAAACAACCTGACAATAAGCCATGGTGATTTGCAATGCTGCTTTGGCATAACCCTTTTTACGATCATTTTCGGAGGCAATCAAAATGCCTAGTCCAACACGGTGGTGCATAGGCTCGTATTCAAACAAATCCATCAGGCCAACCGGACGATTGTCTTCCATCGATTCGATGACATAACGAAATTGACGATCGGCAAAAATATCCTGTACCGAATCAATGTATTTCCGCAAAGTATCTTTTGAAAATGGAATCAATGTATTGGTCACACCCCAAACCGCAGGATCGTTCTCCCAGGCATAGAGCAAGTCGACATCCGAAGGCTCCAATGCTCTCAGACGAACCAATTCATTTTCCAGTTTCATGTCCTGCTAAACTAAGGTTTTGAATGCAAAGGTCAATATCGGCTCTGGAATAAATCGGAAGTTTAATTTGCTTTTGATCATTCCATTCATTGTCCATGTTTAAATGAAAATGTTCTCCTGAAAATCCCGAGATCTCCAGCAAAGCAAACAATTCAAACACGAATGCGGAATGAAGAAATCCTTTTGGTGACAAGGCTTCCAGGAATTCACGTATGGGGTAGAGGCATGTTATTTTACCTGCTTCCGGGGCAATGTAACGCTTGAAAAAAGAGCGTAAAAATTCTTCGGAATAGGCAATTTCAGCAGGCAATTGAACTTGAAAAAAAATCAGTTTATGTTTTTTGCTGCGGGCATAGCGCAACATGGGTTCAACAGGTTCGCCAAGATGATTTCCTTTTACCGAAAGCGAATAGTAATGGCCTTCCGAAACAAGCATGAGGTGCGGTGGAATGCGGTCGGCATGGTAAAGCACAATCCATAAACCATGTGCAACTTTGTTGTCCTCCAGTTCACCGCTGCAG
Source organism: Flavobacteriales bacterium (assembly GCA_044360245.1). Lineage (GTDB taxonomy): Bacteria > Bacteroidota > Bacteroidia > Flavobacteriales_D > UBA2798 > UBA2798. Next base: position 5,203 of record JBIKKU010000173.1, read on the forward strand.
GTGATGTTGTAAAAATCATCCATTCCACTCTCCCTTGAAAACCTGAACTGCAGGACCTTTTAAATGGATATTGCGAAATGAACTTGCTCCGGTTTGATCAAAAATGACCTGCAATGTTCCACCTTTTGTTTGAATTTGCACCGGACTTTTTTGTTGATGCAATAAGGCAAAACTCAATGCACATGCAGTAACTCCGCTACCACAGGATAAAGTTTCATCTTCCACACCACGCTCGTAGGTTCTTACATCGATGCTGTTTCCGTTCACTTCAACATAATTCACGTTCGTTCCTTCTTTTTGGAAACGCTCATTGTACCTGATTTTCCTGGCTTCTTCAACAACAGGAAAAGTATTGAGTTGCGATACATATTGAATAAAATGCGGCGATCCGGTGTTTATGAACGTAAATTGTTCATTCATTTCCACTTCACTTACATCACGAACACTAATGCTTACAAGACCATCGGGAAAAACTTCTCCACGATGCATGCCATCAATGGCCATGAAGGAACATTTTGTACCAATCATTCCCAGAAAATAAGCAAACTGAACGGCACAGCGCGATCCATTTCCACAGAAACTTTTTGAACCGTCGGAATTGAAATAAATCATTTCAAAATCGGCTTCGGGATGTTTACGAATAAGAATCAATCCATCAGCGCCAATACCAAAGCGACGGTCGCACATTTTCTGCACCAGATCAATAGCTCCAATGGGAAAGGAAGAAGAACGATCGTCAATCATGACAAAATCATTTCCTGTTCCTTGGTACTTGTAAAAAGACAGATTATTCAACACCCAGACGCTTTAAAATCGACGCGTCGGAAACCGCTTTAAAACTTCTGAATTCTGAGGAAGGCTCAAGGCGAAAAACCGATTTGTCGGTTTGCAAAAATAAACCTTCTTCCAATTGATACAATGCAATATTTTTTGAAGGATCGATGCCGTAGAGGGCTATTTTGCGTTTCCCCATACGGTAACCACGGCTATTGAGGGGAGATTTCCAAAATTCAATATCGTAAACAACTACCGGAGCATCCGATTTTACGTCGTTGGATTTGTTTAGTATCGAATCGATTTCGTTTTCTTTACCTGCAGGAGTTCCTTTGCGAATGACCTTAAGTTGCGCAACCGAAATCATGACTTCTTTTCGCACCTGAATGTTCGCGCCGGGTCCATCCGAAAAAACAGATTCTTCATTGTTCATGACAATTAAACCGCTTTGGCGCAGACTGTCAATGCGTGGATTTTCTCCGTCAATATGCGGATAAATGTCGCTTTCGGAATCATCGTGCAAACGCGTGTAGGAAGGGGTTTCATTTAAAATTTCACCATCCCGGGCTGAATGTTCCTCCACCATGCCTGCAGAGTCGGACGGAGAAG
>JBIKKU010000175.1:0-6582 GCA_044360245.1 Flavobacteriales bacterium
CAAAGACATCAGTTCACCTTTCAACATTGGTGACCGTTTGCCTGCTCCATTCAACGTGATTGGCGACAATTACGGAGGCGCAACCATTTCGGTTGACAATAAAGAAATGATCATTTGTTCTTGCCGCAAAAACAACAAACGCAAACCCGATTACAACAACTGCGATTTGTTCGCCACCAAATACGAACGTATCCAAAACGACAAAGGCATGTGGGAATACAAATGGGGTGAACTCATAGAACTCGGTCCAAACATCAACTCCATCGATTCCTGGGAAGCACAACCATCACTTTCTGCAGATGGAAAAACATTGTTTTTTGCTCGCGTTGTTAACGATGGAGGCAAACCACAATCCGACATTTGGTATTCAACTAGAACAGCCAACGGAAACTGGACACCTGCAAAACCTTTGGTGGACATCAACACTTCCGGACATGAAAAAGCACCTTTCATGCACAGCGATTCCAAGACCTTGTATTTTGCAGCCAACATCGACGAAAACCATTGGGGTGCCGGAGGATATGATATTTTCTTTACACGCCAAATGGCCGACGGAAAATGGACCAAACCACAGAACATTGGTTATCCGATCAACTCCGATGGAGATGAACATGGTTTAATTGTAAGCACCGATGGAAAACTAGCCTATTACGCATCCAACAAACTCAAAGGCGCAAAAGGTTTTGACATTTTTAGATTTGAACTTCCCGCTTATGCTCGTCCGGAAAAAGTAGTCATTGTAAAAGGTCAAGTTACCGATGAAGTTGGTGAACCGGTGGCAGGAGCAAAAGTGGAAATCAAATACAACGATGGTAAAAAAGAAGAAGTAAAAGTAGATCCAACAGATGGAAAATACGCTGCCGTGGTGAACATGGAAAAAGCACAGGATGCCGTCATTACAGTGAAAGCAGAAGACCGCACCTACGATACCAAATTGATTGCCGCCAATACCAATTCGCCTGTGATCAAAGGAGTGGATATGAAAGCAGAAAAATTGGAAGTGGGAAAAGCATACACCATCGCCGACATTCTTTTTGCTACCAATTCCTATGAATTGAATGCGACTTCTCGTTTTGTGATTGATCAGTTTGCCGAATTCCTGAAGGAAAATCCAAACATCAAAATTGCGATTCATGGTCATACAGACGACCGAGGTAATCCGGCGGAAAACTTAACGCTTTCCGATAATCGCGCAAAAGCGGTGATGAATTACCTGGTGACAAAAGGCATTGCAGCAAATCGCGTGAGTGCACAAGGATTTGGTCAGACAAAACCGAAAGTCCCCAACACCAACGATTACAACCGCTCGCTTAACCGTCGTACGGAATTTCTGATACTATCGAAGTAATTAAATTCCTCGAGAGGGAATTCCTTGATTGTGCATGAACCTGCGCAGGAGGAATTCTCCAAGGACTTCAAACAAGGTTCCGGTTAATCGAAATGGGTTTGTTTTTTTCATTCGTGCAAATCCCGGATCACTTTCTACTTGTGTAATCAGATTTTGCTGTAAATCCAATTTCAAAGATTCGAGCGTTCCCTGATGGTAACTCCCGTCGGAAAGTTGTCCAAGTTTGCGTAAATCCTGATTCTCGCGGTCACCGAAATGAAATACGGTAAAAGAAATGTTCTTGTCTTTTTTACCTCGTTTGACCAAAGCTTCAGAAGGTGCATCAACCAGAAAGACACCATCGGTAAACAAGACAACCGCATTTTCTCCCTTTTGTAAAAACGCTTTATAAGCCAGCTCCAGTGGTTTCCGGAAATTGGTATAACCACCTGCTTTCAAACCATCAATTTTGCTCATGATTAGCGCTTGTTCGGATGCCTTTGTGAAGTCCAACAAAACCTCAGGTTGATCGGAAAAAGTGATGATGGAAATTTCCGTTTCGCCGGGAATTTTTGAAATGAATTGCTTGAGTGCGGTTTTCACGGAATCGAGTTTTCCGTTCTGCGCCATGGAACCGGATACATCTACCATGAGTGCCATGCGGTTGTATTTGCTAACGGTTTTCTTGGATTCGCAAGCACAGGTGGTGTTTGGAACAACTTCGGAAACACAAACATCATCGATGTAATAATAAGCTACACGTCGGGTTGGGTTGGTAATGGATTTTTTACGTCGCTTGATGCCCATTTTTTTCAAACTCTGTCTTCCCTTTCCATTAAAACAACCAATGGTGATATAACGCTCTCCCCCTTGCGCAACAAAGGTTCCGGTAATTCTTGTCCAACGGTATTGTTCGGTTAAATACACTCCCTCTTCGGTCTGCACTTGTGGTTCAACAGGCAATTGATTTTGTCCGGGATGAGAAACCGGTTTGTCGGAAAAAAAAGCACCAAGTTCATCGGATGCATACCTGCTTTGTCCGGCGAGTACAACAAAAAATTCCACGCGGTAGGTTTTACCCGAATCCAACGGACGAAGGAGTTGTCCCATGACATATTCTTTGTACGTATTCACCGTATCATTCCAGGACATGGAAGAGGCAACAATGGCTAAGCGTCCCTCACCCGTCCGCGCTTTGTTCATTCCGTGTCCCTTTAGCGTTGACTTATCCCGATTGTAATAATCGGCAGAGGACCCATTGGGATTGAACCATCCATCTACAAAATATACTCCGGGTTGGTTGTACACCGTGTTGTAAAAATGAATTGGTTTCGATTTTTCGGTTTCTTCTGCAGAAGGATTAAACACCAAATTTTCCTGCGCATGAATTGCAGAAAAAAATAACATGGTACTAAACATGAAAATGTTTCTCATGACTTACCTCCCTGATAAAAAATAACCGCCCCGCCGGCAATCAGCACCGGTAGTGTAATCCACATAAACAAAGGCATTTTTCGCGGCGAAGAATAAAACACACGATTGCGAAAATTGGCAACATCATATACCGTTTCGCGGAATAAAGTTTCGTTTAAACCATCTGCATTTCGGCAATAAATCCCCTTCGATAATTTGCTGACACTAAGCAGATTTTTATTTGCTCTTCCTTCCCATTGAATGACGTTGAAAGTAATCTTTTGTAGTGCTAGTAATTTTATGGACTCTCTCACACGACCGGCAATTTCGGGTTGTTGGGGACTGAGTAAAACAATATGTTGTTCCTTGTCTTGAATTGTTTTCACATAACGAATCAGTGTCACCATCGCGTCATTCAGGCTTCCCGGCTTATCGAGCAAGGCTTGCTTCACATTCATGTTTTGCAATTCCGAAAAATGTGTCGGACCATAAATCTTATTCCCTTCACCGGTATTTACAAAAACAGTGATTTGAGCATAAGGTGGAATTCTACTTTTCATGTTTTGCAACCAAAGTTCAGGACTGTGTTTTTGAAACAACGAATCTTTTCCGGGTCTCACATCGATTAAAAAATGAAGCAACAATGGTTTATCCGCCAAATCAGAAACATCTTCTTTGACCTCTTTCAAAGAAACATCATCGATATAATAATAGGCATTCGGATGTTGGTCTCCTTTTTCAAACGCAGGGCTCAATCCCCATTGGCTTAATGGGCGAAGAAATGAATTCCCAAAACTGCCGAGTGTAATGTAGCGTTCTCCTCCTTCGGCAATAAATCTGCCTTTTACAAGCACCCAACCGTATTGACTTAAAACCAAAGAGTCTTGCGGAAATAAAATTTGTGCCGTCAAATTCATTCCGGTTTTCAGTGGCGATGCAGGAATTTCTTTCGACACAAAAGCTCCAATGGAATCTGCCACAAATGCAGATGTGCGATCTAAGGTGAAATAAAATTCTACCTCATAGGTTTTCCCTTTTTCAAGAGGAGACTGCAAGGTTCCGGTGATGTATTCTTTGTAAGCTCCATTAAAAAAACTACTCAAGCTTTTTCGTTCCGCCAACACCAATCCCGCTAATCCTTTTCCGCTGCGTGCATGGGCTACCGGAATTCCGTTGCAAGAAGATGAAGGTGAATTGTACACATCAGGAGATGCAGCGGTGGGAGATATCCAATGGCTTAGAATGCTTTGTCCACTTTGTATTTTTTCGTTGCGTTTTTGAATGACTTTTTCCGGCAATCCTTCCTCAAACGAAGGATTCATTACCAGATTTTGTGCGGCTGAAAGTAAACTTGCGAAAAGAAAAAAAGGCAGAAAAAAAATTTTCATCATCATAAATTAGGAAACACGGCTCCAATTGGGACGATCCCGCAAGAATTGAGCCATACGCAAACGAATGCCTTCATGTTCCGGAAGTGCAATGCCCGGATCTTTTTCCAACATATCTACAGCTGCTGCTCGGGCTTGCGACATAATTTCAGCATCCTTTGCCAAATCAGCAATGCGTAAATCCAACATCCCGCTTTGTTGTGTACCCATTAAATCACCCGGACCACGCAATTTCAAATCAACTTCGGCAATTTCAAATCCATCGTTGGTGCGGCACATGGTTTCCATGCGAAGTTTTGCATCGTTGCTCAGTTTTTGTCCCGTCATTAAAATGCAATACGATTGATCTGCTCCTCTTCCTACCCTTCCGCGTAACTGATGCAATTGAGATAATCCAAATCGCTCTGCACTTTCAATGACCATAATACTGGCATTGGGCACATTTACTCCGACTTCAATTACTGTGGTGGCAACCATGATGTGGGTTTTCCCCTCTGCGAAGCGTTGCATTTCGATATCCTTGGCCTGTGGTGCCATTTTACCATGTACAATGCTGATTTGGTATTGCGGCATGGGGAATCGTCGCGACAAACTTTCATAACCATCCATCAAATCTTTGTAATCCATTTTTTCAGATTCTTCAATCAATGGATATACCACATATACTTGTCGTCCCAATTGAATCTGCTCTTCCATAAATCCGAACACCCGCAAACGTGCGGCATCGAACATGTGCGATGTTTTTACAGGTTTTCTTCCCGGCGGCAATTCATCGATTACCGAAACATCCAAATCACCGTAAAGGGTCATGGCCAAAGTACGCGGAATGGGTGTGGCTGTCATTACCAAGACATGCGGTGCAATGGTATTTTTCTTCCACAACTTAAAGCGTTGCTCTACCCCAAAACGGTGTTGTTCATCAATTACAGCGATGCCTAAATTGAAAAATTTGACATGTGGTTCAATCAATGCATGCGTACCAATCAATATGGAAATGGTACCATCTGCAATGCCATTTAAAATTTCGGTTCGCTCCGATTGTTTGGTAGAACCTGTAAGTAAGCGCACGTGTACATCGGTATTTTCCAACATGCCTGAAATGGTCTGGTAATGCTGGGCTGCAAGAATTTCGGTAGGTGCCATTAAGCAGGCTTGAAATCCGTTGTCGATTCCCATTAACATACTCAACAATGCCACCACGGTTTTTCCACTTCCAACATCACCTTGTACCAAGCGATTCATATGCGCACCGGAACCAACATCTTTGCGGATTTCCTTCAATACCCTTTTTTGCGCATTGGTCAGTTCAAAAGGCATGTGGTATTTGTAAAACGTATTGAAGCGTTCGCCGATTTCAGCAAATAAATTTCCTTTTTGTTTTTTGGTATTGCTCACTTTTGCGCGCACCAATTGCAATTGCAGAAAAAACAATTCTTCAAACTTCATGCGGCGTATGGCCTTGGTCATGAGTTCGTAGGATGCGGGAAAATGGATTTGTTCATAAGCCTGCCTGCGATCCATCAACACATAATGCCTGAGCATTTCTTCGGGAAAAACTTCCTGAATGTAAGGCACTGCTTCGGGTACCAACACACGCATCAATTTTTCGATGCCTTTGGTGTTTAATCCGCGTTCTCCTGCTTTTTCGGTGGAATGGTACACTCCTTGCAAATTCCCTTTTACACCACTGTTAAAAGAAGAAAGCAATTCGAGTTCGGGATGTGGAATGGAAAAACGATCGCGGTATAAATTTGGTTTTCCGAACAACACATATTCTTCGCCGTATTTCAAGGTCGGCTTCACAAATTTTATTCCCTGAAACCAAACCAAATCAACGGTTCCGGTTCCATCTTCGAAAGTGGCCGTGAGACGTTTCATTTTTTTTGCAGCAACTTCCTCCACACGGGTAATGCGACCTCTAATTTGCACATAAGGCATATCGGGCAACAATTCTTCGATGCGGAAAAACTTACTACGGTCGATGTAGCGAAAAGGAAAAAAATGCAGCAAATCGCCACAGGTGAAAATGGAAAATTCTTTTTTGAGAATTTCCGCACGCTGGGGTCCAACACCTTTGAGGTATTCGATGGGAGTATCGGGAGCGATAGCCATGGTGTAAAAATAAAACTTAGTCGCCCTTTAAATCGTTCAGAATTTAACGTCTTGTCAACAATTTTGCGTAAGCATCCAAGAATTCCGCTGTTTTCGCATACAAGTGGAAGCAACCTGCCGTAATTTGGTGGCGTCATTGGTTTAGCCAACCGAATTATGCGTTTTATGCTTCGTATTTTCATTGTATTCCTGATTGTATTTTTTGCCAAGGCATCTAGTGCACAGATTACTGCGTCGGACTGTGATGATGCAGTAAACATTTGTACCGATGCCAACTTTGCCATCACACCATCAGGTTCGGGAAATGAAATTGACTTTGTAACAGGATCTGTTTCCAATCCC
>JBIKKU010000178.1:0-6516 GCA_044360245.1 Flavobacteriales bacterium
GTTTACATTTTTAATGGTACCTTAACGAATCCTATTCTGGGAGAGGCATTCGGATTGCCATACAAAGACATCGATCTTTTGTCGGCCGGACTCTGATCGCTGTTATCTTTGTGACCTTATGCGATTTTTTCAACGTTTAAAATATTACGGAATCGGTCTGGGGATTGGTTTGGTGGTGACTTTTGTTTTTTTTGGTAACCGCGGTTGTGGATGGTTGCCCCAAAACCGAGTCCTGGAACACATTGCTCAATCAGCCATCCTTCGCAGCGATTCAGTAGAGTGTATTTTGTCGTGTTACAAAATTACCGACGAAGACATTTATCAAACCTTAAGCGATGGTGATGTGATGTTTTCCGAAAGCAACACACAATCCGATCCCAAGTTATACATCATCGAAGGGAAACGAAAGTCCGATCAATCTAAGTTTAAATTGGTTTTTAAATACCGTGAGCGTGATACCGCAAGTGTTATTGATGGTGTAGTAGGTTCCGAAAAATGTGATTGCAACGGATTAAGCGATGAAAATCCAAATATCATGCACATGCCGGAAAACATGGTTAAAGGAATGTTTGCTCACCGCAGCATCTCCATTACCGAAACCGGAAAATGCATGATGGACTGTTACAAATTGAATGATCAGCAACTGACGGAAATGGTACTGAATGGTAAAATCAATTACGAAAGAAGTACTCCGCTTTCAAAACCTGATCCGCGTTATGTTGTAGAGAAGGATGGTTATGAACTTTCGGTTGAATTGGCCGAAAAGAAAACCCGTATTACCAAAGTTGTTCTTCCCGGCGACACTACCTGTCATTGCATCAAATGATCGACTGATGCTTTTTGGATGCTGCTACCTTGGTTGTATTCTTCCTTTTGCTGTTGCAGCCATTTTTTCGCAACCAATAAATCGGAAAATAGTTTTGTCTTTACCGTAGGTTTAAACAAGGAAAGGTAAAACTGCGCGGCAATGCGAATGGCCACATTGTCCACCAATATTGCTTCTGCAATGCGCATGTTGTTGAGTTGTTCATTTGATGCAGTATATGCTCTGGCCTCTTTGCTGAAGTAAACATACTGCCCTCTTAAATCGACAATATTCAGCACTTTTCTTTCTCCAATCAGCGATTGACATCCTTCCATGAATTCCTTGTATTCGGGTAATTCAATTGGTGTTCCGGTTTTTTTGAATCGCACATAAAAGAAATCTCCTTTGTCGAAGTATCCTACCGCACAACTTGTTTTTACACCAATGTTTTCAGCAAATGGAATCATCAGAAGAATCGACTTGATTTGATTTTGGAACCTGATGAAGGAAATATGTAACGCATGGAAATTTCCATTCCACCTCTTCCGTTGCTTGCTTGCGTAAGATCAGATACATTCATGTCGTAACTAAATCCTGCTGCAAATCCACCGAATTGAATTTGACTCATGAGAATTACCGCGTCTTTATTTCTGTAATACACTCCTAAAGAAAGTGAGGAACCTGTAACAAAACCTGTAAAATGCGAATCTTCAACCAATCGATAACGGATGCTGGAACCCATTACCAATTCTCTCGCACCGCCTTGCAATGAATAAGAAAAACCGGGAACTGCAGATATTCTGGAATGCGGAATTCCGATTAATGCGTTTCCGTGAATTAAGAATTTTCGGAAAAGGCGTTCACTGCTGTTGCCAACAAAAGAATAGTTAGGTGAATGCACATGCATTAAAGAAGCACCAACTGTTGCAAAAATCTGATTGTTTCCGGTCAGGTTTTTTTCTCCTTGTTGAAAGGTGTAAACCAGTCCTGTTCCCAAATCGATGAATGATTTTGAAAAATTTCCGGCATTGCTTTCGCCCGATGGAAGGATGGCATTGTAATCCATTCCGTCGTATTGATTTCCCCATGTGAGTGCATCGGTGCTGATGGATCTTTGTGCGTATCCTGCCATAACACCTAATCCTAGTGTTTGACCGTCGGCTATTTTCAAATGATACGCAGCATTCAGATTTCCTTGAGCAACGCCCATTTTCGCATCTCCTGCGCGGTCGGAATAAAAATTAATTCCTGCAGCCCAGAATCCATCGCGGTTTTCGGAAATGCGCATATCGTAGGAGGCAGCGATGGTTTTATAAGGTGAAGCAACACTTTTCCATTGCTCTTTGTAATTGATGTTGGCTCTGATTTGCGATTCAGATCCGGCATGTCCCGGATTGAGTTGCATCGGTGCCATCATGAATTGTGAAAAATGGACATCCTGTGCATGCATCGAAATGCCTGTAACCACCAGAAATGAAAACAATGCAATTTTTTTCATAATTACTTGAATAAAGTGATGTTACCTGAACCTTCATAAACTTCGCCATTGGAGAGGCTTGCGGAGATGTAATAAAAGAACACAGCTCCGTTCATGGCTTTTTCTCTTAGTGTACCATCCCAAGTGAGTGATGGGTTGGTGGTTTCAAATACTTTTTCTCCCCAACGGTCGTAGATCACGAAATAAAGTTCGTTGATGCAATTTCCATAAACACGAAGCACATCGTTTTCGCCATCGCCATTCGGAGAAAATGCACTTGGCACAAAGATGTTTCCACAAGGTGCGTCTACAATTACAATTACAGTATCTGTTCCCACGCAACCATTGGCATCAGTTCCGGTAACGATATAAGCTGTGGTAACGGTAGGTGAAGCGTAAGGGTTGGAGCACGTTGTGCATGATAAATCTGTTGCAGGTGTCCATGTGTAAACAATACCACCTGTTGCATTGAGTTGAACACTGTCGCCTGCTACAATGATTTCATCGGCTCCCGCAGAAATATTGGCTGTTGAAACTGTCCCGACAACTGCATTTGCGGTATTGCTGCAACCACTGGCATCTGTTACGGTTACAGTATAACTTCCTGCAACAATATTGGATGCAGTTGCTGTAGATTGTGTCGGTGTTGTATTCCAGCTGTAGTTTAACGTACCGGTTCCTCCGCTTGCTGTTGCTGTTGCTGAACCATCGGTGGCTCCGCAGTTGGCAGGTGTGGAAGAAGTTGAAACGGTAATTGCATTCGGTTGCGTAATGGTTACTGTTTGCGTAGCAGAACATCCTGATGCGTCTGTTACAGTTACCACATAAGTTCCGGCGCCGAGATTGTTTGCGGTGTTACCGGATTGTGCAGGACTGGTATTCCATGTTGTCGTTAATGTTCCTGTACCTCCACTAGATGAAACCGTAGCGCTTCCGTCAGTATCGCCATTGCAGGTAACGTTTGTGGAAGAAACCAAAGTGATGGTAGGAGCATTGGTGTTGGAAACGCTTGCGATAGCGGTTGCCTGACAACCATTGGCATCTGTTGCAGTTACGGTAAATGAACCTGCTGCAAGATTGGATGCTGTTGCTCCGGTTTGAACAGGTGTGGTATTCCAGGAATAAGTAATCGTTCCGGTTCCTCCGCTTCCTAAGGCAGTAGCGCTACCATCGTTTGTTCCGCAGTTGGCCGGAGTTGTGGAAGAGATGTTTACCGAAACAGCGTTGGCCGGTTGTGTAATGGTTACCGTTGTTGTTCCACTACAACCATTGGCATCTGTAGCAGTAACGGTATAGGTTCCAGCACTCAATCCCGCTGCAGTAGCTCCGCTTTGTGCAGGTGTTGTGTTCCAGGAATACGAAATGGTTCCTGAACCACCACTTGCTGATGCTGTTGCTGTTCCTGTTGTTCCGCCAAAACACAAAACGTTGGTTTGTGATGCAATGCTGACTGTTGGTCCACCCGAACTGGTGATGGTTGCCGTTGCAGTTGCCTGACAACCGTTGGCATCTGTGGCAGTAACGGTATAGGTTCCTGCTGCTAATCCTGTTGCAGTTGCAGTTGATTGTGCAGGTGTGGTATTCCAAGCATATGAAATTGTACCTGTACCACCGGTTCCACTTGCGGTTGCCGTACCATTGCTATTTCCACACGTGGCCTGAGTCGTTCCTGAAATAGTAACGCTAACGGCAGATGTTGGTTGAGTAATGGTTTGCGTAATGGTTCCGGTACAGTTGTTTGCATCGGTCACATTGATGGTATAAGTTCCGGCTGCGAGTCCGGTGAAAGATTGTGCGCCTGTAATGTTGTTGAACGTGGCTACAGTTGTTGCACCGTTCATCAATACATAGTCGTACGGACCGGTACCTCCGCTTGCAGTGGCTGAAAAACTTCCGGTGGATTGACCAAAACAATTTACGTTCACCACCGAAGAAATGGTTGTGGTAATGGTAGGACATCCGGAGCAAGGAGCAATTCCCGCTAAACTGTTAATGGTAAATACAGTACCGGAATTATCTGTAACCTGAATAGGGAAAGTTCCGGGCAATGTACCTGAATTGGTATTGGTGCTGAAGGTTGTCCAAGTGGCTGGAACCGTACAACTGGTTACCGGAATAAATCCATTTAAACATTGTCCAAACGTCCATGTATATCCACAAGATGTACATTGCGTTGAGTTGGTAATGGTAACGGTTTGTGCAGGTGTGAAATACTGCCATGTGTATGGTCCTGTTCCGTTGGAAACGGTGAGTGTTCCGTTGGCTTCCTGACAAACACTTAATGCTGTGCATGGTGATACAGTGATTTGCACTGTTTCTGATCCGCAAGGCAATGTATAGGTAATGGTATGAGTTCCGGCACCTGCAGTAGTTGGATTAAATACTCCTGCTGCATTAACGCCGGTTCCACTCCAAGTTCCTCCGGATTGTGAAGGAGTGAGTGTGATGGGAGCATCTGTAACGCATAAGTTTCCGGGAGGACAAACACTTGGATCGCAACATACAATGGGTTGCTGTGCACATGCTGCTGCTGCAAACGATTGCACTGAACCTGTACGTGATGCATTTGAAGAATTTCCTGTTGATCCCGCTGCAATGACTTCACCGGTTGATGTAATGGCAACATCATATACATTAAATGTTGTTGCGAAGTTTGTCAACTGGGTAAGTGAAGTATTGAATTTGTAAACACCCGTTTTTGATCCAACAAAAATATTTCCGCAGTTGTCGATGGCGATACCGCTGTTTTGAACTTGGTTCTGACCAAGAGATGCAGCGAATCCTCCACCGGGAATGGGAGTTGTGGCAACTACCAAAGCAGTTGTTGCATTTATTTTATCCAATCGAGTTCCTCTGTTGACGTAAACAAAACCATCGTAATAAGCCATTGCTTCAATTCCGGTATTGTCGTATCTCCAGTTTTCGCATTTGTAAGAAAGATTGTAGTTGTCGTTTACAATGTGGAAAGGAGAACTTGAAGTTCCGCATAAACTTAAATCGGAACTGATAAAACCAATGGAGTCATGCGTAAGGAAATAATACTTGTCGTTTTCTGTCGCAGTAATAGCACGTACTTCGTTGGTATTTGGCGGAATTCCGAACAACGCTCCAGGACCGGTAACTTGAATGCTGCTGATTACATTTCCTGTGTTTACATCGATATCGTAAACAAAAGGCTCCGGATTTAACGTTCCTCCGGTTCCACCGATTACGAGTTTGGTCTGGTCGCAATTAAAGGCAATGTTCCAAAACTCTGTAAGAGAAAACAGTCCACCCGGTGAAGGATTGTTCCAAGATATGGCACCTGCTGTAGTTACTTTTACAATGGCTGCAGATGATCCGTTGGTGACGTAAGAATTTCCTGCATTATCGGTTGCAAATGTTCCCAACCAGGAAGTCGTATCGTAGGGTGTATTGTAAATCCATTGTTGAACACCGGCACTATTGTATTTGATCAATTGCAAAGGCATTACACCTCCAATGATATATGAATTTCCGGAAGCATCGGTTTCACATTCCCAAACACAATCCCAGTTGGTATTGAAGGTTGGAGATTGCGTCCATGGATCGATGATTAATGTTTTGGTGTTGTCGTAATTCCCTAAACGAAATCCAATGGTGTTTCCGTTAACCACATAAGAAGAAGAAACTTTTTTCTGGTGATTGTCGCCGTAGAATGTTACGGGCATGTGGTCGATAATTTCTCCAAATGCAGTGTTTGTTCTGATTTTTCCATCTGCGCCTAATACAATGTTTTTGGAATAATTCAATTGGATTTGCGAAGGATCGGCGCCTGGATGTAGGATGATGGAATATTTAATTCCGCTTTCGGGATGCAGTTCATATACTACATCGATGTTGGGGTACAAGTTGATGTAGGTGATTTTTTTATAAGACGACAATCCGGAAACATCGGTCAATTTTCCATGAGCATCGTAAAAGCTATAGGCGTGCGTAAATCCGTTTTTTTCGGTAGCCACGATTTGTGGATTTGGATTTGCGTTAACCCAAGTGCAATAAAGAATATCGGTTTGCAAATCCAGACGAGTTCCGGCTTTTTCAAATTCCTGCCAATCTTTATGGCTGTAGAAACCTTGTTTACGTCGTTCGGCACGAGCTGCTTTTTCTTCCTCCGATTTCACACGTTTTTTCATCGATTCCAAAACTATCGCTACACCACTTGGGGTGAAGAAATGGTTTTCGAAATGACCATCATTTCCGTAAACGATTTTGG